>CALAPG010000319.1 GCA_937889485.1 uncultured Moraxella sp.
ATAAAAAATTGGCTAGTAGCAGAGTGTGGGGCTGAGGTGCGCGCCATGGCGATGGTGCCCACTTCGTTTTTTAGACCGTTGTCGGCTTCGTTTTGAATCGGGGCTTTGGTGGATTTTTCTTTCATGTTGGCATCCATACCGCCACCTTGAATCATAAAGCCGTCAATCACGCGGTGAAAGATGGTACCGTCATAGTGACCTGAATTAACATAGTCAATAAAATTTGCCACGGTTGCTGGTGCTTTTTCGGCATTTAATTCGATAACGATGTTACCCATGCTGGTTTCTAGTTCGACGTATGGCATGTCCATAAGAGTTCCTTTATTTTGATAAAACATAGGGTGATAAATATGATAAAACATTGATAAATGCGCCACTACTTTGCGCAAATTGGCGCTTATATTACCGTGATTTGATAAAAAAATCAGTATTAACTTTGAAAACTTTGCGTATCCAAACCCAATTGGGGGCAAATAAACCCTTTTAACCCACCAAAAAACTGCTAAAATAAACAGCTACATTTGATAATCGTTATAGAGGGCAACCCAATGACAGCTGATATCGCCAAAACCACAGAAGCTGACGTAGAAAAAAATGACTTTATTCGTACAATAATACGTGATGACCTTGCCCAGCAAAAATACCGCCAAATTGTGACCCGTTTTCCCCCAGAACCAAACGGCTATTTGCACTTGGGGCATGTCAAGTCCATCTGTCTAAATTTTGGGCTTGCCAATGAGTTTACAGGACTTTGCAACCTACGTTTTGATGACACCAACCCCGATGCCGAAGACCAAGAATTTGTTGATAACATCAAAGATGACGTCAAATGGCTAGGCTTTGATTGGGCAGGCGAGGCGCGCTATGCGTCCAGTTATTTTGACCAGCTGTATGAATGGGCAGTCAAACTCATCAATCAAGGCGATGCGTATGTGGATTTGCAAAGCCCCGATGATATCCGCGAGAACCGTGGTAACTTTGGTCAAGCAGGTAAAAATTCACCCTACCGTGATGCCAGTGTGGCAGACAATCTTGAGCGCTTTGACGCGATGAAAGCAGGCAAATATGCCAATGGCGAGGCTGTGCTACGCGCCAAAATTGACATGGCAAGCCCCAACATGAATATGCGTGACCCAATTTTGTACCGCGTTATGCACCAAGCGCACCACCAAACAGGTGATGACTGGTGCATCTATCCCATGTATGACTATGCCCATCCGTTGTCTGATGCCATCGAAGGCATTACCCACTCCATCTGTACTTTAGAGTTTGAAGACCATCGCCCATTTTATGATTGGGTGGTGGATAAAGTCGGTTTTGAGCAGCCACCCCATCAGTACGAATTTGCCCGTCTAAATGTTGACCATATTTTGACCAGTAAACGCAAACTCAAAAAACTGGTGGAAGACAACTTGGTTAGTGGCTGGGATGACCCACGCATGCCCACCATTGCAGGGATGCGCCGCCGTGGTTACACCGCTGAAGGGCTACGCGATTTTTGTGACCGTGTGGGCGTGAGTAAGTCAGATGGTGTGGTGGATTTTGGTTTATTAGAATTTAGTATTCGTAATTCATTAGAAAATGCCAACCGTGCCATGGCAGTGCTCAATCCACTCAAGGTGATAATTACCAATTTTAGCGAAGCGATAGCCCAAGTAGAGGCCCTTAAAAAACCCACTGTTGCCACCCAAGTGACGCAGCAAGGTGATGACACTGTACTGTGGCTAACCCAGCCAAAAAATAGCCATGACGAGGCGCAAGGTCATCGTAACATTCCTTTTACCCAAGAAATTTACATTGACCGCGGCGACTTTGAAATGAACCCACCGCAAGGTTACAAACGCTTGTCCCCACAAAATAGCGAAATTCGTCTGCGTAACAGTTACGTGCTAAAAGTGGAAGAACCTATTTTGGATAACGATGGCAATGTGGTAGCCCTAAAAGCCAGCGTTGATGCCAAAACCTTGGGTAATAACCCTGAAGGTCGTAAAGTCAAAGGCGTGATTCATTGGGTGTCAGCAAGCCTAGGCGTACCTGCAAAGGTGAGGTTGTATGAGCAGCTCTTTACCCAACAAGACCCCGCCAAAATTGACATCACTAACCTAGCCGCAGAAATTAACCCAAATTCACTGGTTGAAGTAGCCGCCGTGGTTGAACCGTCATTGTCACAAGCACAGGCAGGCGAGCGTTTTCAGTTTGAACGCGAAGGTTTCTTTGTGGCAGATAGCAAAGAACATAGCGCTGAACACCTCATATTTAACCGCATTGTTACCCTAAAAGACAGCTTTAAACCCGCTTGATTCATGGCGTAATTTATAATCAATATGTAACAAAGCCAGCGATTCATGTCGCTGGCTTTTTTTATAAAAGATATCTTAAGGTATTGTTACATATCGTTTTTTTATTGTACATTTACCAAAAATGGTCAAAACATCACACCCGTTACCATGATGCCATGGTAAA
>CALAPG010000320.1 GCA_937889485.1 uncultured Moraxella sp.
AGCAATTTGAAGATTTTGCCCAAAGCTGCGATATTTTTACCTTAGAATTTGAAAATACCCCACTCAAACCTGCTCAAGTCTTAGAATCGACCAAACAGCTTTATCCGTCATCTTTTGCGCTGTCGGTGGCGCAAGACCGTCTCAATGAAAAAAATTTATTTAACCAATTGTCTATTGCGACAGTGCCCTTCTTGGCGGTTAATCATAAAGAGGACATTCAAAAAGCTATTACCACACTTGGGTTGCCACTCGTGCTCAAAACCAGCCGCGGCGGTTATGATGGCAAAGGACAGTTTGTCTTAAAAACCGCTGATCAAATGGATACAGCTTGGGCAGAATTAGGAGAGGCGACCAAGACTGCGCCACTGATTGCTGAAGGATTTATCAATTTTGAACGTGAGGTGTCCATCATTGCCGTGCGCGGACAAACGGGCGAGATTCGCTATTATCCGTTGGCACAAAATGAACACCATGACGGCATCTTGGCAAAATCCACCGTGCCTGCACCCAACACCGAGCACCTCACCCAGCAGGCTCAGCACAATATCAAAAAGCTGCTTGAGCATCTCAACTATGTGGGGGTGCTCACCCTTGAGTTATTTGTAACGCCCGACGGGTTATTAGCCAATGAAATTGCGCCGCGCGTGCATAACTCAGGTCATTGGAGTATTGAGGGGGCAGTATGTAGCCAGTTTGAAAATCACATACGTGCAGTGGCAGGCTTGCCGCTGGGTGATACATCTATCACCAAACCGTCTGTGATGCTCAATGTTATTGGCAAATACCCTGTGCTTGCAGATGTCCTTGCGATAGAAGGGGTGCATGTACACAACTATGATAAAGCAGAACGCGAAGGGCGCAAAATTGCCCATATCACGGTGATGCCAAGTGATAGCAGCCAATTAGAAGCGGCGGTAAGCCAAGTCGCGGCATTATTGTCAACGACCCACCAAGCGCACTCATAAAAAAACCTAGATAACCGTCAATAAGCAATATGCCAAAAAAAAGCCTAACTAAAAAGT
>CALAPG010000321.1 GCA_937889485.1 uncultured Moraxella sp.
AGCCATATGATAGCCGAAACCAGGGCGATACTGATAACCACTGGTACAAA
This sequence comes from uncultured Moraxella sp., assembly GCA_937889485.1. Classification (GTDB taxonomy): domain Bacteria; phylum Pseudomonadota; class Gammaproteobacteria; order Pseudomonadales; family Moraxellaceae; genus Faucicola. The sequence goes on from CALAPG010000321.1 coordinate 51, forward strand.
TACCCCGCTTACTCTATCTGCCAATTTTGCGATTGGAGCCTTTGAACTTGTAGCTTCGTCCACCAGATGGACAATCTGCGAAAGCGTTGTATCATCCCCAACCTTTGTAGCCTGCATTTTAAAATATCCGGACTTATTCAAGGTTGCACCGATAACTTTATCCCCTATATGCTTTTCCACCGGAATACTTTCACCTGTTAAGGCAGATTCATCTACAGAAGAAGCCCCTTCTACCACTACGCCATCCACTGGCACTGCTTCTCCAGCTTTCACAATCAGCGTTTCGCCAGCTTGTACTTCCTCTACCGGAATCGTAATCTCCTGTCCATTGCGTTCAACAACTGCCGTTTTAGGGGCTAAATTCATCAGCTTTGTAATTGCGTCTGATGTTTTTCCCTTTGCACGTGCCTCCAGCGTCTTTCCTAATGTGATCAGTGTCAGAATCATGCCTGCTGATTCAAAATACAAATCCATCATAAAGCTGTGGACAGTTTCCATATCTCCATGTCCAAATCCAATCCCTATTTTGTAAATAGCATAAATCCCATAAATAATTGCCGCACTATCTTTAGCCAATTTTTTAGCTTGTTCTGGCATAATAATGCTCACAACCGCATCAAATAATACCGACGGCGAGCCTGCTAACTGACCATCAACAGCCATAGTTTCATCATTGTTTAAGGTAACATTGACTTTTGGTGCGACTACAAATGGCGTTGCTTTTTGCGCTTTAATTGCGGCTTTATATTTTTCAAGCATTTCGGCATTAGAATCGTCAGCCACCAAAATAGCCACTTTACGACCTTCAAGCGTTGGTTTGGCTTTACCAATCAATTGCAGCGCAGGCGACACTGGCAAATCCTGTACGGGCACAATTGGCTCAATAGGCGTAGGTAACTGTTTCATACCGAGCCCCTCTGCCACGCGCTTGCCTAGTGTTTCATCCACCGTCAATAACTGAGCAACCATACGCTCACGAATGTAGGGCGTTTCCACTTTTGACAATTCAAATACAGCAGCAGAAGCAATATGCGCTTGCTCAATAGGCGTTTGACTACGATAAAACATACGTGGCTGACTATAAAAATCCGCAAAGCTCTCTGCGCGGATACGTCCTTTAGTGGCATCGTTATGTTGCGCCAAGTTTTCTTGATAGGACTTAAAGCCTACAACAGGGTTTTCACGCGGCTTATCAACCTCTAGGCTTTGCGGCTCATATGCGACTCGTCCTTTTGGCACTTGCATTTGCATATGACCATCACGCTGCATATTGTGAAATGGACATTTTGGTGCATTAATAGGTATTTGGGCAAAATTTGGCGAACCCAACCGTGATAGCTGAGTATCCAAATAACTAAACAAACGACCTTGTAACAATGGGTCATTACTAAAGTCTATCCCTGGTACAACATTAGCGGGGCAGAAAGCCACTTGCTCAGTTTCTGCAAAAAAGTTGTCTGGATAACGGTTTAGCACCATTTTTCCCACCATCTCAATAGGCACTAACTCCTCAGGAATCAGCTTGGTTGCATCTAAATGATCAAACGGAAATTGTTGGGCTTGCTCTTCAGTAAAAATCTGTACACCAAAATCCCATACCACCTCCTCGCCATTTTCAAACAACGTCTCAAACAAATCACGGCGATGATAATCAGGATCAGCACCCGCCACTTTAACTGCCTCATCCCATACATGGGATTGTAGCTGCAAATGTGGACGCCAATGGTAACGAAAAAACACGCTTTCGCCTTTCTCATTAATAAAACGATAGCTGTGAATACCAAACCCCTCTATCATACGCAAACTACGAGGAATAGCGCGGTCACTCATCGCCCAAAGATAATTGTGGAGCGTTTCTGGGCTTAGAGAAATAAAATCATAAAACGTATCATGTGCCGATGCCGCTTGTGGAAAGCCGCGGTCAGGCTCCATTTTTACCGCATGAATCAAGTCAGGAAATTTGATGGCATCTTGAATAAAAAATACAGGGGTATTATTACCCACTAAATCCCAGTTGCCCTCATCGGTATAAATTTTTACCGCAAAACCACGAATATCGCGTGGTGTATCGACAGACCCTGCGCCACCAGCTACAGTTGAAAAACGGGCAAAAAGCGAGATCTTTTTACCGACCTCGGTCAGCACCTTAGCCGTTGTAAACTTTGCCAAAGATTTAGTTAACTCAAAATAGCCATGTGCAGCACTGCCGCGCGCGTGTACGATACGCTCAGGGATACGCTCGTGGTCAAAATGGGTAATTTTTTCTCTTAAAATAAAATCTTCTAACAGCGCAGGTCCCCTACGACCCGCTTTGAGCGAATTTTGATTATCAGCAACCACCATACCCTGTTGGGTAGTTAAATTAGGCGAGCGTTTGTCTGACTGTTGGTGGGTTTCACCCGCATTCCCTTGACGAACATTCATATTTGGCTCAGGATTGACACATTTTTGGCTCATTGGGCTACCTTTTATTATAAAAGCTGTTGTTATAATTATTGAGTTATATCAAGCAAACTCAAATAAAGAGGCATTTCAAGCCCGCTTGATAGTGGCAGTATATACAATACAGATTTTGGGACTGTTAGCATTGCGTAATTGTATGTATAAGAAGCTTTGACAAAAAAACCCCCACTCGATTGAGTGGGGGTTTAGGTATAGGGAGCTGACGATGACCTACTCTCACATGGGCGAACCACACTACCATTGGCG
>CALAPG010000322.1 GCA_937889485.1 uncultured Moraxella sp.
TTGGGCGATTAAGTGTTTATAAAAGCACGCGGCGAGGATCAGCCAAAAGTGTGGCAATGTAGCGAGTAAATACCGCAGCATCGGCACCATTAATAACGCGGTGATCATATGATAGCGACAAGGGTAGCATTAACCGTGGTTCAAAGCTCTTGCTCGCTGCATTCCAGCGCGGTTGGATGGTGGCTTCGCTAACGCCCAAAATAGCGACTTGCGGCCAGTTAACCAGTGGGGTGAAATAAGTACCGCCTAGGTTACCTTGACTGGAAATGGTAAATGAAGCGCCTGTTAATTCTTTTGCGGATAATTTTTTATCACGCGCTTTTTTGGCAAGTTCGCTAATTTCCACTGCCAATTGCTTGATGCCTTTATCTTGTACGTTTTGAATCACAGGCACCGTCAAACCATCTTCAATCGCTACGGCAAAGCCTAGATTTACCGATTTACGGATAATGATTTGGGTGTTGTCGTCACTAAGGTGGCTATTAAATTTTGGGTGCTGCATTAATGCATACGCTGTTACTTTCATGATGAAGGCTAAAATAGTTAGGCTAATGCCTTGTTTTTTGAGCTCTTCTTTGAGTTCACTACGCAAATTTTCGGTATGGGTGATGTCTGCTAGATCAAATTGTGTGACTTGTGGCAGATAGGTATTGTAGTTGAGCTGGGGAATGGAGACTTTTTGTAGGCGGCTTAAGTCTTGACGCTCAGTTTCACCCCAGATGTCAATTTTGCTCATGTCTGGTAAATTTGGTAATGCAGAACGTAGCGCTTGGTTGGCAGATGCCGTTAGTTGACTGGCAGTGTTCTGACTTGCTACGGTGTTTTGCATTTTGTTTTTGACATAGGCAAATATATCTTCTTTGATGACCCTGCCGTGCGTGCCACTGCCGACCACATCACTAATATCTACCCCAAGTTGGCGGGTGAGTTTGCGGACGGCAGGCCCTGCATAGACGTCAACGTGTTTGGCGTTGATTTGGGCTTCAGTAAGATGACTGTCGGCTGTCGCTACGGTTTTGGGCTGAGTCTGGCTTTCATGTTGTGCTGCTTTGGTTTGTGCAACAGGCACAGATTCAGTGGCGCTTTTGGTGGTTGTGTCTTGCTGTGGGGGTATGCTGGCGGTTTCAATGACCACAAATGCTTGACCATTGCTGACTGTGTCACCCGCTTGCACTAGTAATGCCACCACTTTTCCTGCAACAGGCGCAGGTACTTCTACTGAGGCTTTGTCTGATTCGACAAGTACTAAAGGCTGTTCTGCATTTACCGTATCGCCCACATTAACTAGCCATTCACTGACGTCGGCTGTTTCTACGCCAAGGTCTGGTAGGGCGTATTGTTGCTGACTGGCTACAGGTGCAACAGGTTGGGCAGCGGGCAGTTGGTTGGGTTCGGTTGCTGTCGTGGTGGTGTTGGTGGCGGCGGTGATAGGCACTTGAGCCGTTGGTTGGTTGGTTGCACTATTGTTGTTATCGGTTGCCGCTGTATTGTCTGCGTTCTCTAGGGTTAGTAGTACATCGCCTTCACTGACGTTGTCACCTAGTTGTACCGTAATTGCTGTAATTTTCCCTGCTTGGGTAGCGGGCACTTCGACTGAGGCTTTGTCAGATTCTAATAGTATGATGTTGTCATCGACCTTGATGATATCGCCCACTTTGACCATAATTTCGCTGACTTCGGCACTATCAACACCGAGGTCTGGTACTTTAATTTCCATTGTTTTGTCCTTAATTTTTGTTGATTACTTGTTGTTAACCCAGTGGTCAACCAACTATCGGCAGGGGTGATGGATAGTTGGTTGATTTTTCTTGGTTATTTATTCAGGTTTATTATTGAGAAGCGGCGCATCGGCTGGGTCT
>CALAPG010000323.1 GCA_937889485.1 uncultured Moraxella sp.
GTTGGCGCGTCTTTGGTATCTTGAATTTGGTACTGAGCGCGTGCTTTTTGTATTGCTAAAATAGCAGCGTTGATGTCTTTATTATTATCAAGCCCTAACTGAATCAACTGTTTTAACCGAGTGTCACTATAAAAATCTTGCCAACGCTGCCCTGCGATGCTGGGCTGATTGGTATTGCTCACGGTTTGACTATCATAAGTTTGGTACGGCTGATTGATGGGTAAATTGGGCTGGGCAACCACAGGCGCGGTTTTAGCTTTTGGTATGCTCTGACAAGCACCCAGTGTTAGCGCGCTTGCTACTAACGCGGTCAGATAAATGGGGCGAAAGTTATGATTCATAATATTGACCTATTTTAATATAGAGATTTTTAATATAGAAAATAGAAATGAGGCTTTTTTAACAAGGCTATGGATGTAGCACTCTAAGCTGATCAAGGCGGCAATGGGCAAACGTGTTGCCCATTGCTTTTTTAGGTTAAATACCCGTTGATGAACAGGCTTAGATATTATCAAATTTATAGGCTATCAGGTTTATAGATAGTCACTTTGCTAGGCTCATTGATATTGACATTGGGTGGTGTCATGTCATTATTGGGTGGGGTTTTATTTTTAAACACCGAACGTACCCAAACATAGAACATAGGAATAAAAAATACCCCCAATATAGTTGCACTGACCACACCACCTAACACACTGGTACCAATGGCGTTTTGACTGCCAGAGCCAGCGCCCGTTGCTAAGAAGAGCGGTACCACGCCAATACCAAACGCCAATGACGTCATAATAATCGGGCGTAAGCGCTGGCGTGATGCAACTGTGACTGCGTCAAACAAATTGTGCCCCATGTCTTGGCGCTCTTTGGCAAACTCAATAATCAAAATGGCATTTTTGGCAGATAATCCTACCACCGTGAGGAGTCCTACTTGTAGATAAATATCGTTTGACAAACCGCGTAATCCCGTAAATAGTGCGGCGCCAAGTACCCCAAGTGGCACTACTAACAGTACTGCAAACGGAATTGACCAGCTTTCATACAGGGCTGCCAAACATAAGAATACAACAAAAATTGAAATTGCGTATAGCATTGGTGCCTGCGCGCCTGACTTTTTCTCCTCCAAAGATAGCCCCGTCCACTCATAGCTAATACCTTGTGGTAATTTGGCAATCATTTGTTCCATGGCTGCCATGGCTTGTCCTGTACTCAGTCCAGGGGCGGCATTGCCTTGTAGGTTCATAGAAGACAAGCTGTTATAGCGGTTAAGGGTGGGTGAGCCATATTGCCATTCGCCAGTGGCAAATGCGCTAAAGGGGATCATTTGGTTGGCGTTATTACGGACATACCATTTGTTGATGTCCTCTGGTGTGGTACGGCTATCGGCTTGACCTTGCATATAGACTTTTTTGATACGGCCTCTGTCCATAAAGTCATTGATATAGCTACTGCCCCAAGCCGTACCCAGTACGCTATTAATTACGCTTGGCGCCACACCCATAGCGGCGGCGGCGTCATAGTTGACATTAACTTTATATTGTGGAGAATCTTCTTGTCCGTTAGGACGTACGCCAACCACTTGCTTGTTTTGCGCTGCCATGCCTAGCAGCATATTGCGCGCTTGCAATAAACCTTCATGTCCAAGATTGCCCGAATCTTGCAATTGCAGGTCAAAACCTGTGGCAGTGCCTAGACCTTGAATAGCAGGCGGTGCAATGGCATATACCTGCGCTTCATTAATTTGGGTCATAAAGTAGCCCATCGCGCGTTTGGCAATGGCTTGAGCCGTATTGGCTTTACCCGTGCGTTCTTCCCAATTATTGAGGCGGATAAATGCCAGCCCCATGTTTTGCCCTTGACCTGCAAAACTAAAGCCGTTGACCGTAAACACCGAGTCGACATTGGCTTTTTCTTGGGTTTTGTAGTAGTTATTGACTTTATCAATCACCGCTTGCGTTTCTTTTTGGGTAGCGCCTGCGGGCAACTGTACCAGCGTCATCAGCATTCCTTGGTCTTCTTCAGGAATAAAAGAGCTTGGAATACGGCTAAACAAAAACGCCAAACCTGCAATAATAATGGCATAAGGAATGAGGTACAGCCAGCGCATCTTGATACTACGACCCACAAAATTCTCATAGCCTTTGCTTAGGCGCATAAACATGCGGTTAAATGCCCCAAAAAAGCCTGTTTGGTGTTCATTGTGCTTGTCATGTGCTTTGGTACGCTTGAGCATTGTGGCACATAGGGCAGGGGTAAAAATCAGTGCAACAATGGCAGACAGCGCCATACTACTAATCAACGTCACCGAAAACTGACGATAAATCACCCCAGTAGAGCCGCCAAAAAATGCCATTGGTAAAAATACGGCTGACAAAATTAAAGCAATCCCAATCACCACTTTACTGATTTCTCGCATGGATTCACGCGTGGCTTCCACAGGTGTCATGTCGGGGTTTTCTTCTAATAGCCGTTCAACGTTCTCAACCACCACAATGGCATCATCAACCAATAACCCAATCGACAATACCATGGCAAACAACGTCAACACATTAATGCTATAACCAAAGGTATATAAAATCCCAAACGTTCCTAATAGCACCACAGGCACCGCGAGGGTTGGAATAATAGTGGCACGCCAGCTTTGTAAAAATAAATACATTACCAAAAATACCAGCGCAATCGCCTCTGCCAATGTGCGTACAACCTCTTCAATCGAGAGACGAACAAAGGGCGTGGTATCATAAGCAACGGAGGCTTTTAGCCCCTTAGGGAAATTGGCTTGGAGATCGTTTAGTTTGGCTTCTACGGCGGCACGTGTGTTGAGCGCATTGGCACCTGATGCCAATGAAATACCAATCCCTGCTGCATCTTTACCGTTGTAACGCGCAATGTCACTATAGCTTTCACTACCAATCTCAACCGTAGCGACATCCCCTAGACGAATTTGGGCGCCGTCAGTATTGCTTTTAAGTAAGATATTACGAAACTGCTCGGGGGTTTGTAGGTAACTTTGTACTGTTACTGTGGCATTAATGGCTTGGCGGGCATCATCGGTGGGGGTTTGGCCCAATTGCCCTGCCGAAACTTGCGCATTTTGTGCTTGAACTGCGGCAGTAATATCCGCGGGTACCAAGCCATAAGTACGTAATTTTGCTGGGTCTAGCCAGATGCGCATGGCATAGGCAGAACCAAATACGTTGACATTACCCACGCCTTCCACACGGCTGATTTGGTCAACTACATTGGAGTTAAGATAGTCTGCAATATCAGCGCGATCCATACTACCATCTTCTGAGGTCATGGCAAGCACCATCAAAAAGCCACTGGTAGACTTGTTGACATTGACCCCCATCCGCTGCACCAGTTCTGGCAGAGCGCTCATGGCAGATTGTAGTTTATTTTGTACCTGTACTTGGGCGGTATCGGCATTGGTGCCATTTTCAAAGGTGAGCGTAATTTGCGCTGCACCACTTGAGGACGAGCTAGAGGACATATACATCAAGCCATCTAAGCCCTTCATCTTTTGTTCAATCACCTGAGTGACGGAATCCTCAATGGTTTGCGCAGAAGCACCTGGATATACCGCAGCGATACTGATAGTTGGCGGTGCAATTCTTGGATACTGCTCAATGGGCAGCTTAACAATCGCTAAGATACCCATCAGCATGATGAGCATCGCAATCACCCAAGCAAAAATGGGTCGATCAATAAAAAAACGTGACATGCTGTCTCCCTTGC
>CALAPG010000324.1 GCA_937889485.1 uncultured Moraxella sp.
AATTGCAGCTTTCTCCTCATCCTAGTGGCGTTGGTATAAATGGCTCATCAATAAAGGGGCGGTCAGTAGGGTGGTTGGGGTGTCGGTAATCACACAGTTTACCCCGTCGTCTAGCAAGCGTTTGACGCAGTTGGGATCGTTGACTGTCCACGCGCTAACACGTAAACCAAAGCCACGTGCAATGTTTATCAATTTTGCGTTAATCAGAGGGTAATAGATTCCCACTTGCTGACAGCCCAAACGGCATGCCAAGTTAAACGTGTCATAAATTAGCATTTCGCCATGTTTATCTTGACTGGGCAAAAACGCGACTTGGGTGGCAAGGGTGGTGCTCGGCTCTAGTAGCAGTCCTGTTGGGTAGCGCAGCGATGGGGGTAAATAGGCTTGTTGCCGCTGTAATTGATCTAGAATTTGTGTGTCAAAACTGGTCAAGCTAATGGGTAGGGTTTGCCAAGTCGCTGTAGATAATAGCCTAAGCAGATTTTCAACCAACTGGCTATGCTGCGTTTTGGCATGAGTTTTGATTTCAAATTCAAGATGGCGATAATGCTGCAAATAGGGTGGTAAATCACACAGCGGTAAAATTTTTTGCCGTAAAAAATTTGGGTTAAGGGTGGTTTGAAAACGTGGTATGTCCGACTGGTATAGCGCCCTAAGCTTAGCGAGCCGATAATCACTCACCCAGCCTTGTTGACCTGCAAGACGCGATAATTTTTCATCATGTGTTACCACAAATTCGCCATCTGCGGTCATTTGAATGTCAAATTCAACCCCATCAAGTTTTTTGCCTTGTATGTCAAGCTGCTGGGCATGGGCAAACGCGAGCGCGCTATTTTCTAATGCTTCTGCTCTTGCGCCTCGATGCCCTAATAGCTGCCATGTGTTGGGCGGCAGCGGGTGTAAACGATTGGGGAATGGTTGCACGGGCATTATGGACTCACAAGTCTAGATATTTGGCTAAACAATAAATACGAAACATAATTAGGGTTATTATAGGGTTTGTACCCAACGTGATGACGTATCATATCATGTGGCAAAGTTTGAGGTGCTAAAGTTTGAGGGACTAAATTTGTGTGGTGAATTTAGCAAGTCGGTAGGTAAACGGTTTTCACAAAAGCCACATAAAACCGAGTGAATAACTAGCTAATTGGTAAAACTTTGCTTTATAATGAGCCAAGCGATTGTAAGGTCGCCACATCAGTTATCACGTTAGTTGGTCAGTTATTAGGTTAGTTTGAAAGGTGCGTTATGTCTATGTATTTACTACAAGTTAAGTTATCCCAAACAGTAACTCAATCACTCGTATTGGCATGCTGTGCCTTAACCATGGTAGGGTGTAATCGTACCCCTGATGCCAAAGAAGAAAAAAATGCTTCAGCGACCGCCCAAACTCAAGCTGATAATGGCTCAGCAGTAAAATGTAGCAGCGAGCAAGCAACCAGTGCTATTCACACTTATCTAGTAAACCGCTTACAACAGCAAGCTTCAAGCCAAGCGCAGATGATTGAACAGCAAGCTAGCACGGTTGTTGACCGTAGTATCTTGCAAAATAACCTCAACCAAATTGCTGTTAACCTAGAAAGTGTGAATGGCAATCAAGGTCAATGCCGTGCCACCGTATCCTTCAACATGCCACAATCACAGCTTGATAACGCGGACAAAATTTATGCGCGCCTACGTTTACCAGTGGTGGCGCAGCAAGTAGTCTCGCGAGGCTATCAACTGCAAAATAGCACAGTGGTTGCCAAAAATATTGGCTTTGGGGTGGCTGCCAGTGGTGATAGCTACCAAATCAATACCACAACAGGCGACGACTTGATCGCGCTAGCGGGAGAAATGGTTGCCAATGCCACTTTAGCCCAAACCTTGTCTCAGCCGTCAAATCTATCTGCCACAGGCAATGTACCAACCACCATAACGCCACCACCTGTTCGCCGTGACGTCACGGGCAATACCGAACCTAAAAAACAAGCTGCCGCACCAACGACCTCACAGCCAAAAACTGCGCCGACAGACGACAAAACCACGACAGCCAGTGCAAAGCCGACATCGGCAAATGACCCTGCCAAAACCGCCAATAGCGCTGACACTGGCAAAGATACCCCTGCGGCGGCTGACAAAAAAGCGGATCTAAGCACCGCAGACAAAACCAGCGCTGCCACTACCCATGAAAAAGTACCAACGGATACCCGCGTTAAGCTCAGTATTGAAGAAAAGAATGAACAATACTAATTATTTGGTTGTTTTGGTTGTCTAACTGAGCTAAAAATAGCCTACTAAAAGGCGGATGTTGCATTTGCTGCACCGCCCATGCATGACAGTTATCGTTAGTCTGAGTTTTTGCCTTGAAAAGCGGGCGATTGATCACATTTCTCCAAAGCAAAGACGTTATGAAAACAAGTTCTTAGTTATTTCAAAGCGTTTTTTGCCAAAATCATAAGGATATGACCATGTCAACATTTGCGCCACAATTAGCCGTCAAAGCCACTTACATGCGAGGCGGCACCTCAAAAGGTACCTTTTTTAACCTTGAAGACTTACCAACGTCTTGCCAAGTGGCAGGGTCGTCACGAGATAATTTTTTGCTGCGAGTGGTAGGTAGCCCTGACCCATATGGTAAACAAATTGATGGACTGGGCAACGGTATCTCGTCAACGTCCAAAGTGGTCATTCTATCCAAATCGGAGGTTCCTAACCACGAT
>CALAPG010000325.1 GCA_937889485.1 uncultured Moraxella sp.
AGGAACGGCTAAAAGAACAAAAAGAGCGACACCAAGGCGGTAACAAATGGGTTGGCACAGGCGGCTCATCGCCATTTGGGGCGTATGGTGACCATCCTGAAGGCGTACGAGTAGGCGGCGAAAGCCGAAAACGCAGCGCGGTCAAGGTGTGGGAGCAGCGCAAATACCGCGATTTGGACACGGATAACCAGCTAGAGACGCGCTCGATGCAAATGGCACTGCGTAAACTGCGTAAATTTGCCCGCGATGGCGCCGCCGATGAACTCGACATCAGTGCTACCATTAGAAAAACTGCCCAAAAAGGCGTTCTTGATGTACAAATGCGCCCCGAGCGCCGCAACCGTGTCAAAGTGCTGATGCTATTTGACATTGGCGGTAGTATGGATAGCTATATTGAAGCGTGTGAACGCTTATTTGCCGCCGCCAAAAATGAGTTTAAAACCCTTGAGTTTTTTTATTTTCACAACTGTGTGTATGAGTATGTGTGGACAGACAACGCGAGGCGTAACGCCAGCGCTATACCCACACTGGACGTGCTGCACAAATACGCCAGCGACTATCGGGTGATTTTTGTAGGTGATGCCGCCATGTCACCATATGAGCTATTGTCCGTGGGTGGTAGCGTCGAGTACATGAGCCAAGACACGGGGCAGGCGTGGTTAAAACGCTTTACTGCCCATTTTGACAAAGTGGCGTGGCTCAATCCAGAAACCCAAAGCTATTGGCAGTACACCCAAACCATTGGCTTAATTAAAGATATTATGGCAGGGCATATGTACCCCATGACACTGCATGGCATTGAAGATATGACCAAATTTCTAGCCCGATAGCGTTTTTATTCGGTGATAAAAAAAGCATGAATCAAAATCATGCTTTTTTGGATGACAAACTAGTTAGGCGTACCCACACGCTCAATGACTACATTGCCTGTGCCCGTACTTGCAAGACCAATTTGTTTGGCAGCCGCATAAGACAAGTCTAATACACGGTGGCTAGAGAAAGGACCACGGTCATTGACCTTGACTACCACGCTTTTGCCATTGGATTTGTTGGTGACTTTGATATAGCAGTTCATTGGCAGCGAACGATGCGCCGCCGTCAACGAATTGGAATCAAAAGTATCACCACTGGCAGTCTTGCGACCTTGAAACTGACGACCGTACCAAGATGCCACACCTGTTTGGCTAAAGCGGTTGACTGTATTTGACGCCACTGCTGACAAGCGCTCTAATACATCTTTATCATTGCTTGATTGGGCAGTATCTTTACTAATTAATTGGCTATCTAAGGCAAGTGAAGTGTTGGTTTGACGCGCGGATTTGACTAAGTCTGATGCGCTATTGTGTTGACGGGTTAACTCATTAAGTACATGGTCTAAATTATTGCTAGGCGCTGCGTAAGTCGCTGAACTAATTGCAGTAACACCACCTAAACACAGCAGTGAAACTAAACGAGATAGTTGCTTTGACATAAGTACCTCTGTACAAGGGGCAACCATAAGCGTTATCAAGCGTAACGATTAAAAAATATCATGCTTACAATAACGATTGCTCATCAGTCACCACAAATTTAAATTAGATTTAACAGATACATAACAAAATTTAGGTTGTTATGATATATAACCATCAAATCCCGATGACTCACAATAAGCAATTCGGTGGGTAAAATCACGAAATAATTTGACAGAAGGTATAAAAAATAAGATAAACGGTAAAACACCCGAGAGCTGCATAACGGTTTATTAGGCTAAATACGAAAAAAACGCCTTGTCAAGTCGCCTATTTTGGCGATAATAGGCGCCCATATCCTAGTGTTTTAGTAAACTATCGTGTGTTTTTTGACAAAATGTGCGCCATAGAATCCCAAAATTTGTCTCTACACTATTTAATATTATGAGAAGCAATAGACATTACCAACCCAAAGCCCGCCATTAGCGTAATCAGTGCGGTACCACCATAACTGATAAACGGTAAAGGAACACCGACCACAGGTAAAAGACCTGCTACCATCCCCGCATTAACAAACACATACACAAAAAAGGACATAGCAATGGCACCCGCCAACAATTTACTAAATGTAGACGTATTAGAATAGGCAATAAACAATGCCCGACACAAAATGCAAAAGTATAAAAAGAATAAAAGACTAACACCAATAAGACCAAACTCTTCTGAAAAAGCGGCAATAATAAAATCGGTATGACCTTCTGGCAAAAAATGCAAATGAGATTGGGTGCCTTGCAAATACCCTTTGCCCGTAAGACCGCCAGAACCGATCGCTGTCTTTGATTGCATGATATTCCAGCCAGCCCCAAGCGCATCGCTTTCGGGGTCTAGCAAAGTGAGCACCCGTTTGCGCTGGTAGTCGTGCAGTAGATACTCCCATGCCACAAATACAAAGGGAATAAATAATGCCACCGCGCTACCAATCATCCACCACGGCAACCCCGATAAGAACAGTACAAATAACCCACTAGACGCCACTAAAATAGACGTACCTAGGTCGGGCTGTTCGGCAATTAATAACACAGGAATAGCAATGGCAAATAAAGTAATCAGCACTGTGGATAGGCTGGGCGGTAAATCACGTTTGGACAAAAACCATGCACATAGCATGGGCATACCAAGCTTCATAAACTCCGACGGCTGTACACTACCAAACCCTGGAATATCAATCCAGCGCTGTGCACCAAGGCGTACCTCACCAATGACTTTTACCAACATTAACAATCCCACCCCACCCACATAAAAAAAGGGGGTGAAATCTCGATATAAACTAGGGGGTACTTGTGCCATGATGATCATCACAACAAAGGCGATACCAAAACTGACAGTTTGACGGATCACCATACTCATGTCTTGGGTGGATGCACTATATAAAATCGCCAGACCAAATAGCGCGGTTACAAACAACAGCATCAATAACCAAGGATCAAGGTGGACTTTTTGCCAAAAAGTAGGTTGGCTATCATTGCCAAAATGGTGCGCTTGTCTTGAAAAGCGATACTGCCCAATCTTATTTGCCATATTTACCAAACATCAGTTGCCAAATATTATAGACTGACACAACGTCTATAAAAAAATACAAAAATAAGCCCAATAGTTTATATGGCTTAACGAGTTTTTGGTAGTCTTAATAATGTAATAGTTTATGATGGCAAGACGTTTGGCACAGGTGCCCAAAAAAACTTGCATCAACAAAAAAAGCAACTATATAGTAAATCTCAGCA
>CALAPG010000326.1 GCA_937889485.1 uncultured Moraxella sp.
CGTGCAGTGCGGCCCATTCAAAGAAGCCGGACTCATCGAGCAACAGGCTGATGATGATCACGGCGATAAAAGTGGCCGTGGCATTCCATACAATGGCCCACACTTGGGCAATATCGTGCAGTGACACCGCCCCCGCAAGCAGTGCCACAATTGCGCCAATAGATGCTATCCAACCAATCCCTAACCCTTTAGGCTGCCAAATTACCACGCCCAGCGTTAACAAAAAAATCAACCCCGCGACAATCATCACCTAGCCTTTTATGATAAAATTTAGCGCATTATAATTCTTATATTCGGATATGTAAATATATGCAAACAACAGAATTTTTTAAGGCATTAAGTGATGCCACCCGACTGCAAATTGTTCAGCTATTAAGCAGCCAGCCCAAAATGTGTGTGTGCGAAATTGTAGAAAAGCTGGGTCAGCCTCAACCCACGGTGTCCCGCCACCTAAACCATCTAAAGCGTATCGGCATATTAGCCAGTGAGCGACGCGGTACTTGGATGTGGTACCAACTTGAGCCCAATATGCCCAAATGGTGTCAGGTCATCATCAAGCAATTACCCGATAGTTGAAAATTAAAACCGCGATATTGATAATACAATGCGGTATTGTCATCCAAAGAAATCATGTATTGGCAAGAAAAACAGAGAGATATAAAAAAACCCTTATCAACTTGATAAGGGTTTTTTAAGATATGGGGCGAATGATGGGACTCGAACCCACGACAACCGAGATCACAACCCGGGGCTCTACCAACTGAGCTACATCCGCCATACGGTATGGTTTTACAGACTAGCGAAATGCGCGCCTGACAGGATTCGAACCTGTGACCACCCACTTAGAAGGCGGGTGCTCTATCCAACTGAGCTACAGGCGCATAAAAAAAGCCTGCTCGGCTCTTAACTCTTGAAAAGAGTGGTCGGAGTGATAGGATTCGAACCTACGACCCCCTGGTCCCAAACCAGGTGCACTACCAAGCTGTGCTACACTCCGAATGCCTAACTAGGCTTTATTACCTTAGAAAGGTTAACAATCAAGTTGTTAACATCGCTAAGTGGTGCGTATAATAAAGTAAGTGAGGCAGGTTGTCAATGACTTTTTTAATATTTTTTTAAATTAACGATTCTTAAGGGTCTCACCAAAAGCGAGCATTCTATCAAGGGGTTTTTTGGCTTTTTCTATGAGGTCAGGGCTCACCAAGATTTCATGCTGTTTTGCCTCCGCACTGCCAATTTTTTCTAAAGCATTGATGATTTGGTCAAGGTCATTCATTGCCATCCATGGGCAGTGCGCGCATGAGCGGCAGGTCGCCCCTTCGCCACGAGTAGGTGCTTCAATTAATACTTTGTCAGGGGCGGCTTGCTGCATTTTATAAAAAATACCGCGGTCTGTAGCTACAATAAACATCTTGTTGGGTAAGGTCTGGGCAGCTTTAATAAGTTGACTGGTGCTACCTACTGCATCTGCCATTTCAATCATTTCAATGGGTGACTCAGGATGCACCAATATGGCGGCTTCAGGATACATCTCTTTCATGGTTTTTAGGCTACGGCTGCGAAATTCTTCGTGTACGATACACGAACCATCCCACAATAGCATATCAGCCCCAACTTTTTGCTGAATATATCGGCCTAAATGTTGGTCGGGTGCCCAAATAATTTTTTCACCTTGTGCATCTAGATGGTCAATGAGTTCTACCGCGATACTTGAGGTGACTACCCAATCAGCGCGTGCTTTGACGGCAGCGGAGGTGTTGGCATATACCACAACGGTGCGATCAGGGTGCTGGTCACAAAAGGCGCTAAACGCTTCAATGGGACAACCTAAGTCTAGTGAGCAAGTGGCTTCTAAGGTTGGCATCAATACGGTTTTTTGTGGGCTCAAAATTTTGGCGGTTTCGCCCATAAATTTGACACCTGCGACAATCAATACGTCACTGTCGCTGTCGCGCCCAAAACGTGCCATTTCTAAGCTATCAGATACCACGCCGCCTGTTTCTTCGGCAATCGCTTGAATTTTTGGGTCAGTATAGTAGTGGGCGATTAGTGTGGCATTGTGTTGTTGTAGTAACTCAGCAATGCGCTGTTTTTTTTGGGCAAATTCTGCCTCGTTAATTTGGATGTCTTGTGGGATACCTAGTTTATCCAAATGTTGTTTGACGATATCTTTTGCCGACACATCAATGATTTGCTCAGTAATGGGCTGGGCAGCGCTGGCGGTTTCGCTTGCTGGGTTCATGAAAAACTCCTTCTCATGGTATGGCTCACCAAGGTCTATCGCTGGTAAGCGGTGATGGTCTATTTAAGTAGCTGATAAATGAGGCGGGGCATATCTCGCCATAGCCACTATAGCAAATTTTTATCGGTTAATGCACTTGTTTGGCGCTAAGTAACCGCTTTAGCCAATGTCTTTCACTATACGCCATACCGCCTATATAAACGAGTAACAGCGCATTAGATAACCAAAAATTCATGTGAAACACACTCACAATAATCACACTAAATGCCATTAATACCATTAAAAACAAGCTGATTTTTTTGGTTTTATAGGGAATGGGATAAAAATATTGCCCTAGCAAATAAGACACGACCATCATGGTGACATAAACGCCAAGCGTGATCCATGCCGATGCCATAAATCCGTATTCTTTTAACAATAAGAGGTGCAATAAGATCGTTAACCCCGCCCCTAACCATGAAATGGCAGAACCGATGGCAGTTCTATCGGTGACTTTGTACCAAGTCGATAAATTGTAGTAGATACCAAAACATAAATTGGCAATCACAATAATGGGCACGATGTTGATGGCGACCCAATAGCTTTCATCGGTGATAAATAGCCGTTTTAACCAAGAAATATTGGCAATCAGCCCGAGTGCAACCACCGAGGCAAATAGCGTGAAATATTCGGTCATCAGCGCATACGTGGTTTTGGCGTTTTGGTTGTTCATCTGTTTAAACAAAAATGGTTCAATTCCCATGCGGTAGGCGGTCACAAACAATGTCATCAATACCGCAAGTTTGTAGCAGCCGCCATAGGCACCTGCGTCGCCTTTATCAATGGTGTAATACTGAATGATTTTGTCAAAATTTTCGTTGACCATAAACGCCAATCCCGCGAGCATCACTGGATAAGAATAGCGAATCATCTTGCCAAACAACGCCCTATCAAAGCTAAATTTGACTTGCTTGAGGATGGGCAACAGCATGGCAAAGGTGACAAAACTGGCGATTAGATTGGCAAAAAATGGGTAAGCCACTTGTTCATTAAGCCCAAAGTTTTTGGCACTTTCAACAGGAACAAAACGAAATAACGTAATGACAATAAGCGTCTGTACCAAAATAGCCGTCACGCGTACCACAGAATATTTGACAGGTTGGTTATGATAACGTAGCCAAGCAAACGGAATGGTACAAATGGCATCAAAAAAGGCAATCCACGCAAACCAACGCAAAAACTCAGGGTGATTACCATAGTCTAGCAGCTGGGCTAACGGTTGGCTAAACAGCAGTACCATGGTTAAAAAGCTACCTGCCAACAGCGCAATAAACCAAAAAGCGGTACTAAATACCCGTTTTTCTGCGGCGCCTGTTTTATCTTCCCCAGAGAACCGAAAATAGGAAGTCTCAAAACCAAAGGTCAACACAATATTAATAAACGCAATCCACGCATACAAGCTGGTAAAAACCGCAAACGCTTCTTTATCAATATAATTAATATATAGCGGATTGAGTAAAAAGGTGATGACACGGGGCAAAATCGCACCGATACCATAAATAAGGGTTTCGCCAAGTAATCGCTTGATATTCACAAATATGCCTTTGAAGTCATAATCGAAAGAAGGAAAAAATAGCGGTTATTTTAATGCAAAGTACAAGGACAAGATATGACTAAACACGCTATCTTTTGACATGCCCGATTGATGGCGCATATTTTAAGAAATAAGGCTGGATATTAGCCAGCCTTATGCTATGAGGGGAGGCAAAATTACACGTTTAAGTAATCTAAAATGCCTTTTGCCGCTTCCCGTCCTTCCCAAATCGCCGTGACCACCAAATCTGAGCCGCGCACCATGTCGCCACCTGCAAATATTTTTGGGTTTTTGGTTTGGAATTTATAAGTTTGCTGTTCAGGGGCAATCACGCGGCCGCTATTATCTACTTCAATGCCTTGTGGGGCAAACCAGTCAGCAGGGCTGGTGCGAAAACCAAATGCCATGATCACCGCTTCTGCTGGCAAAATTTCTTCTGAGTTTGGTACAGGTTCTGGGCTGCGGCGACCACGGTTATCAGGGGCACCAAGCTGGGTGGTAATTACTTTGACTCCAATGACTTTACCATTTAGACCAATAATCTCAATGGGTTGGCGGTTAAATAAAAATTGCACCCCTTCTTCACGGGCATTGCGCACTTCACGGCGCGAACCTGGCATATTTTCTTCATCACGGCGATACGCACAGGTAACGGAGGTTGCGCCTTGACGAATACTGGTACGGTTACAATCCATGGCGGTATCACCACCACCTAGCACTACAACGCGTTTGTCTTTTAGGTCTATGTAATCATTTGGGTCAGTTTCCCAACCTTGGCAGCGGTTGACATTAGCAATCAAGAAGTCAAGGGCGTCATACACCCCGTCAAGCTCTTCACCCACATAACCGCCACGCATATAGGTATAGGTACCCATGCCCATAAACACGGCATCAAAATCTGCCAGTAGTTCATCAATGCTGACGTCTTTGCCAATTTCGGTATTAAGTCGAAATTCAATGCCCATACTTTCAAATACTTCACGGCGGCGGCGCATGACATTTTTTTCCATTTTAAACTCTGGAATACCAAAGGTTAGCAGCCCGCCAATTTCTGGGCGTTTATCAAAGACGACCGCTTTGACGCCACTGCGTACCAAAATATCGGCACAGCCCAAGCCTGCAGGCCCCGCGCCAATAATTGCAACTTTTTTATCCGTCCAAGTAACGCCACTCATGTCAGGACGCCAGCCCAACGCAAAAGCGGTATCGGTGATGTATTTTTCAACGTTACCAATGGTCACCGCACCAAAGCCGTCATTGAGGGTGCAAGCTCCTTCACATAAGCGGTCTTGGGGACAAACTCGACCACAGACTTCGGGTAAGGTATTGGTTTGGTGGCACAAATCTGCCGCTTGAAAGATATGACCTTCTGTGGCAAGTTTTAGCCAGTTTGGAATGTAGTTATGCACAGGGCACTTCCATTCACAATATGGGTTGCCACATTCAAGGCAGCGATGTGCTTGGTCTGTGACGTTTTCTTGTTCAAATGGGTAATAAATTTCGACAAACTCGTGGGTACGGGTATTGGTATCTTTTTTGGTGGGGTCTGTACGGGGAACTTCTAAAAACTGAAAATCGTTATGTAACCGTTTTGCCATGCGACAATGCTCCTAAGTGAGTGATATACGCCTATTTTTTGGTATATCGACCTGCTCGACAGCGAACATCTAAAGTTTACGTTAAGGGCGAAGCGATGGGTTATTTATCACATCGCCCTTAGCAATCCAAGGTAATATTTACTTTTTTGGCACCGTAGCAATTATTGTGGGTCTGCCATGGTGGTTTTGAGCAATGAGGTAATATTGGCAGCTTTTGGTTTGACCAAGTAGAACTTACGTACATAATGCTCAAAGTCATCTAAAATGGTCTGCCCCCACTGACTGCCTGTTTTCGCCACGTGTGATTTGATAATCGACATCAAATTGATACGGTGGTTTTCAGTTTGTTCACTGGAAATACGGTGCATATCGATGAGTTCATGGTTACAGCGGTCAAAAAAGTCACCGTCCAAGTCAAGGACATAAGCAAAACCGCCTGTCATCCCTGCCCCAAAGTTTAGACCTGTTTTGCCTAGGACTGTCACAATACCGCCTGTCATATACTCGCAGCAGTGGTCACCTGTACCTTCTACCACCGCAAAACAGCCTGAGTTTCGCACCGCAAAACGCTCGCCCGCCGTGCCTGCCGCATAAAGCTTGCCACTGGTCGCGCCATATAAACAGGTGTTGCCAATGATTGCCGTTTGCTGGCTTGCAAAGGTTGATCCTTTGGGTGGGTAAATTACAATTTCACCGCCTGCCATGCCTTTACCCACATAGTCATTGGCATCGCCTTCAAGTTCTATGTTAAGTCCACCTGCATTCCATACACCCAAACTCTGACCTGCAGTACCCGTCAAGTGTAGATTGATGGGCGCGCTTGCCATGCCGTTATTACCATGAATGGCAGCAATTTCACCTGAAATTCTCGCACCAATAGAGCGGTCACAGTTGCCAATACGGTAGCTAAAATCACCGCCACTGCCCTTACGGATTGTATCCATCATATCGCTGACCATTTGTTCTGCTAGCAGTCCTTTATCAAATGGTTCATTGCGCGCAACTTGACAAGTCTGCGGTTTGCCATCCGCTTTGCTGTGGGTAAACAATAACGCGGACAAATCAAGGTGTTGCTGCTTGGCAGTGTTACCTGCTAGTACAGTTAATAAATCAGTGCGCCCCACCAACTCTTCCATTGACCGCACCCCTAAGGCAGCTAGCCATTCGCGAGTTTCTTGCGCCACAAATTTAAAGAAATTAATCAGCATGTCGGCTTCACCGATGAAATGCTCATCGCGAAGATCTGATTTTTGGGTTGCCACACCTGTCGGGCAGTTATTGAGGTGGCAAATACGCAAGTATTTACACCCCACTGCAATCATCGGTGTGGTACCAAAACCAAAGCTTTCTGCCCCCAAGATAGCCGCTTTGACCACGTCTAGTCCTGTTTTTAGACCGCCATCGGTTTGGACACGTACTTTATGGCGCAGCCCATTGACACGCAGTGATTGATGCGCTTCTGCCAAACCTAACTCCCAAGGCGACCCTGCATAGTGAATAGACGACAATGGCGAGGCGGCGGTACCACCATCATAACCAGAAATAGTTATCAAATCGGCATAGGCTTTGGCAACACCCGTGGCAATCGTACCAACCCCGGGACGTGATACTAGTTTAACTGATACCAGTGCGCTTGGATTAACTTGTTTTAAGTCAAAAATCAGCTGTGCTAAGTCTTCGATTGAGTAGATATCATGATGCGGTGGCGGTGAAATTAAGGTTACCCCTGGTACAGAGTAGCGTAACCGTGCAATCAAGCTATTTACTTTACCGCCTGGCAGCTGACCGCCCTCACCAGGTTTTGCGCCTTGGGCAATTTTAATTTGCATCACTTCTGCCGAGCGAAGATAGGCAGGCGTGACCCCAAAGCGACCTGAGGCAATTTGTTTAATTTTTGAGTTGCGAATAGTCCCATAACGCGCTGGGTCTTCCCCACCTTCACCTGAGTTTGAACGCCCGCCAATGGTATTCATGGCAGTGGCAATGGCTTCATGGGCTTCAGGTGACAAGGCACCAAGCGACATACCCGCTGAGTCAAAACGTTTTAGAATTTCTTCAATACCTTCTACCTCATCTACCAAAATAGATTGGCTCGTATCTAGCTGTAGCAAATCGCGCAAAGTAGCTACAGGGCGATGGTTAACGATATTGGCATATTCTTTATAGTTGCTATAATCCCCCGTTCGCACCGCTTTATGTAGGGCTTGAATAACGTCTGGGTTAAAGGCATGGTACTCTTTATTAAACACAAATTTGAGTAACCCACCTTGGTCAAGCGGTACGCGTTTACTAAAGGCATTATTGGCTAAAATTTGCTGATCTAATGCCAAATCTTCAAAGGTAGCACCAGCGATACGACTTTCAACGCCCGTAAAGCACAGCTCAACCACCTCATCTGACAACCCCACCGCCTCAAATAACTGGGCACCGCGGTAAGAAGAAACCGTAGAAATCCCCATTTTTGACAAGATTTTTAGTAGACCTTTATCCAAGCTTTTACGGAAATTATTTTTGGCATATAGCGGGTCGCCCAATAGGTCGCCTTTGTCCACCAAATCTGCAATGACGTTGTATGCCAAATACGGATAAACAGCGGTAGCACCAAAGCCCAATAACACTGCTAATTGGTGAGAATCACGCACCAGACCTGTTTCAATAATCAAGTTGGCATCAGCCCGCAAGCCGACATTGATTAAATGGTGATGAACCGCCCCTGTCACCATAATAGCATTAGCAGGCACCTTGCCTGGTGCAATGTTAAAATCAGAAAGCACAATGAGCACCTTGCCTGCGCGTACCGCCTGCTCAGTTTGCTGGCAAATTTGTTTAATCGCGGCATCTAAGGAAATTGCGGGGTCATAATTTAAATCAATGGTTTCAAGCTCAAATCCCACTTTTGAGATGTTTTTAAGCTGCAACATTTTGCTAGAAGACAGTACAGGCGAAGACAATACAATACGGTTGGCATGCTCAGGGGTTGGGTCAAACACATTTTTTTCTGTACCCAAACACGTCTCAAGCGACATGACAATGGCTTCACGCAACGGGTCAATGGGCGGGTTGGTGACTTGGGCAAACTGTTGACGGAAAAAGTCAGCCATGTGGCGCACTTGTTTGGACAACACTGCCATTGGGGTATCGTCACCCATTGAGCCTACGGCTTCTTGTCCATTTTCGGCAGACGGGCGGATAATCTCGGTACGCTCTTCATTGGTGATATGGAACATTTTTTGTAATGCCAATAAGTTATCACCCGTTTCGCGCTGCTCATACGCTTGTTCTTCAAGCGTCTCATCATCGCGTAAACGTACCGCATTTTCACGTAGCCATAACCGATAAGGATGCGCTTTTTTTAGCTGGCGACCAATAGCCTTGGTGTCCATAATATTACCTGTTTCGGTGTCAATCACCAGCATTTGACCCGGTCCCACACGGCCTTTGGCAATCACATCTTCAGGTTGGTAATCCCAAACGCCAATTTCTGAGGCAACGGTAATATAGCCGTTTTTGGTGGTTACCCAGCGCGAAGGACGCAAGCCATTACGATCTAGCATACACACCGCATGGCGACCATCTTGAATTACCAAACCTGCAGGACCGTCCCACGCTTCCATGTGCTGCGAATAAAACTCATAAAAGGCACGCAAATCCATGTCCATGGTATCGACATTTTGCCAAGCTGGCGGCACCAAGATAGATAATGCCCGAAACAAGTCCATGCCGCCTGCCACTAACACTTCAAGCATGTTATCGAGGCTTGATGAGTCAGAGCCCACGCGGTTGACCAATGGCTGCAGCGCTTGTAATTCAGGAATTAAATCAGTGACAAATTTTGGGGTACGCGCCACTGCCCAGTCACGGTTGCCGTCAATGGTATTTAGCTCGCCATTGTGAGCAAGATAGCGAAACGGCTGCGCTAACGGCCATCTTGGTAGCGTGTTGGTAGAGAAACGTTGATGAAAAACCACGATATGTGACATCAAGCGCTCGTCTTGTAAATCCAAAAAAAATGCAGGCAAATCAGCCGGCATTACTAATCCTTTATAAACCACGACTTGAGAAGTCAATGAGGTCACATAAAATAAAGGATCATCTTTAAGTAAAATCTCTGCTTGACGCCGTGCCACAAACAGCTTACGGTTAAACGCGGCTTCATCCATATGAGCAGGGCAGTTGACCAAAATTTGCTTAAAGGCGGGCAAAGATTCGCGGGCAATATCCCCAACAATTCTAAGATCAACAGGCACATCTCGCCAGCCTGCTACCACAAGCCCTTGTGACTCAACCGCTTCGGTCAAGACGTTTTGGCTATGCTGCGCTTCTGTCTTATCAAGGCTGACAAAAACAGTGGCTACCGCAAAAATCTCGTTAAGGGTAAAACCATTATCAACGGCAATTTTTTTGAAAAAAGCCTTTGGTGTGGCAATTAATAAACCACAGCCATCACCTGTTTTGCCATCTGCTGCCACACCGCCGCGGTGCGTCATGCAGCTTAGACTATGGATGGCGGTTTGCACCAGATCATGACTAGCTTCCCCATGGGTATGAGCAATCAAGCCAAACCCACAGTTGTCTTTGAATTCATCGGGTTGATAAAGATTATGCTGATCTGAATACTGATTTAAAGACATGAACGTGTTCCCTTAACAAGCGTTAGCAAAGAAATGGGCATATCATAGAACGTAAGAATTTTGCTATAGAATCATAAAAAAATGGAATAGATAAGCATTATGTATGTTATCTATATCTACCATAAGAATTCAAAATGACACCCTAGGCTATATTATCGAATCGAGGCAAAAAAATCTACTGTTATTTGCGGCAACCGCTTTTGGCATCTGGCTTAGCGCTCGTTGCCAGTTGATTTTTGTTTAATTAAATTTTCCATACTGTCGTTGGTTTTGTTAGTGCTGGCTTCTTTGGGTTTTGGCTTTTCTTTAGTCGCTGGTTTTTCTTCGGTGTTTTTTGTAGTCGTGGGTTTGGGCTTGGTAAGGTTACTTTGGTTCTCGTGGTTTATGGCATTGGCTTTTGGTTCTGTACGTTCAGGTGCTGATTCGGTTGCTGCGCTTTTTTCAACCAAGATTTTGCCTTCTTGAATAGACAGCGTGTCTTGGCGGTCACTGGATTTTTCGATGCTCGGCTTGACCGTGTTTTGTTCAGTCTTGTTTTTTGTTGATTCTTGTGGCGTTTCTTTGGCTTTTGGGGCAGGTAATAATTTTGGGGTGGATTTTAATTGCACCTCGCGCGCCGCCGATTTGCCTGTATCGCGTAGCGGTGGGGCAATTTCGTACTCATCCATTTGTGGTAAATATAGTTTGAATTCTTCTGGAAAGGCGTTGACGTCTTTTGGTAGCCCAAAATTAATCAGTTTGGCAGCCCCTACCGCCTCTTGCACTGAACCAAAGGCGCCATAAGTAACCACAAAACGTTTTTGGTTATGCGTGTCGATAATGCGAAAATAGTTGAATTTATCGCGGTCGTCACGCCCGTTTAGGTAATCTGTCACCACTTCATGTTCAACAACATTCATCACTTGCACTGTCCATTTTCCCATATTGCTTTTGATAAAGCGGCTGTCTTTAAATTCTTTGGGATAATTGCGCATGTCGCGGATGACGGCATCAAATTTGATGGGTCTGACTTCTTTGTTAAGTTCAAGCGGCGTTTTGGTTAGTAACAGTGCCGTAGGGTCGGCGTTTAGAGGGTCTTCATTGGTTTGCTTATTAGTACTCTTGGCAGGTTTGACCGCAGACGCCACCCAAACCATAAAAGTCAAGGCACCTGCAATCGCTGCCAGAATTAGCCAAGTGGTCACTTTAAAAGCCCAAGAACGATAAAGCGTTGATAAAGAATACACCATAAGAAAACCTTGTCTAAACCTTGTTGAAGAGGTGAGAAAAATGAGCAGTTACGCGAGGATCGTTGATCACTAAAAAATACAAAACACATCAATCCAATTGATTGATGAGTGCCATGCCTAACCATTTATTGGGGGTTTAACACATCTGTCAATAACTGGGCAGGGTAGTCGGCAGTCAGCACCGCTTCGCCCAGCTGCTTTAATAATACCAACCGAATTTTACCTGACTTGACTTTTTTGTCATGCCCCATCAGGTCTAGTGCAGTTTGCACGGCTATTTTGGGTGGCTCGGTGGGTAATTTTGCCTGCAATATGAGTTTTTTGGCACGCTCAACGTCTTGCGACGTTAACCACCCTAATTGCTCAGATAGCGCCATGGCTTGCAACATACCTACCGCCACGGCTTCGCCATGTAGCCATGTGCCATAGCCTTCATGGGTTTCAATCACATGACCAAAGGTATGCCCAAAATTGAGTAATGCCCGCAGGTTGGCTTCAAACTCATCTTGCGCCACAATTTGGGCTTTGTGTTGACAAGACACCAATACCGCCTGGGCAAGCAAGTTGAGATCAAGGTTGGTTAACGCTTCCATGTGTTGCTCAAGCCAGCCCAAAAACTCGGTATCACCGATGAGTGCATATTTGATGACTTCTGCCAATCCTGCCGATAATTCTCGCGGTGGCAAAGTCAATAATGTGGTCATATCCGCTAGTACCAGCCGCGGCTGCCAAAATGCCCCAATCATGTTTTTACCCAAACGATGATTAATACCTGTTTTGCCGCCCACACTTGAATCCACTTGTGATAATAATGTGGTAGGAATTTGAATAAAATTAACCCCACGCATAAAACTTGCCGCGGCAAACCCGACCATATCCCCTATTACACCACCGCCTAGCGCAATTAAGGTACAGTCACGGTTAAAATGATGGCACATCAACTGCTCATAAATTTGATCAATGCTTTGCTGGTTTTTGTATTGTTCACCATCAGGCAGTATACAGGTGACAACAGTTTTGTTCTGTGGCAGCTGTGCTAATAAGGTGGAGAGGTATAGCGGCGCTACGGTCTCATTGGTCACCACCAACACTTGATGACCACTGATATAATCTGAGAAATCAAATGTTTCAATGAGTTTTTTACCAATAATAATGGGGTAATCATGTGAACGGGTATGGACAACTAACTCTCGATTCATGGTGTGATTCTCATCAGATAATTACCATGCTCACTCCCCATTGGTCAATCGGGTAAGCGAGATGGCATGCGCTTGGGTCAAGGGTGTAAGATAAAAATTTGGCAGTACCGTGCTGAATTTTTACCCATTCATTCGCTTTTTTCTGCCGTTAGTGTGGGCATATCATTAATATCATCAATTTTTTGCAATTTTGCCAAAATATCTTGAATCATTTTTTTTGGTGAAAAATGCCCTGTGACCACAGTAATATCTGCCAGTTGTTGGTAGATAGGGTCACGCTTTTCAAACAGGGCTTGCAACTTTTGTTTGGGGTTTTCGGTTTGTAGCAGTGGACGGTTTTTATCACGGCAAGTACGCTCATACTGTATGTCCACCTCAGCGCGCAAGTAGATAA
>CALAPG010000327.1 GCA_937889485.1 uncultured Moraxella sp.
TGTTAAGTCTTTTATAAATTGAACAGCCATTCTAACACCTGTTCCACTTGCACCGTATGGATTATATCCCCAAGCTTTTTCTACAAATGCAGGTCCAGCTATATCGAAATGTATCCATCTGTTTTTATTCTCTTCATATATAAAATTATCTAAAAACATTCCAGCAGTTATAGCTCCACCATATCTAGTATTTGATATGTTACAAACATCTGCTATTTCTGATTTTATACATTTTTTTAAATATCTATTAAAATCAAGTTTAGTAGCATACTCTCCAGAATTTTGTGCTGATACTAAAGCTTGATGTTTAAGTTCTTCACTATTTCCCATAATTCCTGTTGTATATTCACCAAGTCCAACAACACAAGCACCTGTTAAAGTTGCAAAATCTAAAAGATAGTCTATATTTTTAATCTCATCTTGAGCATAACATAAACAATCTGCAAGAACTAATCTTCCTTCTGCATCTGTATTTCTTACTTCTATAGTTTTACCATTTTTAGCTCTTAAAATATCATCTGGCTTATAAGCATTTCCACCAATCATATTTTCAACTGCTCCAATTATTGCATGAACTTCAATAGGTAATTTTAATTTTGCAATAACTTTTATAGTATTTAAAACAGCAACTCCACCTGATTTATCAGCTTTCATAGTAATCATAAAATCAGCTGGTTTTAAAGATAATCCACCACTATCATAAGTTAAACCTTTTCCAACAAGTACAACTTTTTTAATAGCTTTTTTAGGTTTATATTTAAGATGTATTAGTTGTGATTCATGAATAGAAGCACGTCCCACACTATGCATTGACATCATTTTTTGCTTTTCTAAATCTTTTTCACCTAAAATTTCGCAATCAAGTTCAAACTCTTTTGCAATATTTTGTGCCTCTTTTACAAAACTTTTTGGTGTAAAATCAGCAGGAGCAGTGTTTACCATATCTCTTGCACTATTTACAGCCTCACAAATAGTTTGAGACTCTTTTAAAATAGTAGTTAATTGAGAATCTTTATCATCAACAACAAAAGCTAACTCCTGTTTTTTATTACTTTTTTCACTTTTATAATTATCAAATGAATATGAACCTAAAATTGATCCTTCAACTAAAGCTTTAAAATTATCTTTTAAACTATTATTTAATAAAAGTTTTACACTCTTATAGTTTGTTGAGTTAAATCTTTTAATTGCAGTTGCCATTGCAATTGCTAAACTATCGTATGTAAACTCTTCAAAAGAAGCATATATTTTTTTACTTTGTGCCAATAAAACTGCTGTTTCATCTTTTACTTTAAACTCAAGATTTTCTAAAATCTCTCTATCCTTTTCATACTCAATTTGATTTAAATTATTTACTAAAACTATCTCTAAATCAAAATCTTTATTTTTTGATATTTCTAAAATATTAATTTTCATCCATTACCCTTTTTTCAATTTTTTTTGTTGCTTTGTTAAAATAATATATAATTCCTCCACCAAAAATAGCTGCTATTGGAATTGCTAAATACCAGTGCTCTTTTGCCCAGTGTAAAACAACCATAATCTGATTTCCAAAATACCAAACAGGAACGATTGTAATAGCAGCCCAACACCAAGCACTTATTAAATTTATAAATGCAAATTTTCTTGCATCATATCTTGTAAGTCCTATAGAAATTGGAATAATTGTTCGCATACCATACATATATCTTTGAGTAAAAATTATTGGCCAACCATGTTTTTTTAAAAGTAAATGGGCAAATGCAAATTTTCTTCTTTGTCCTCTTAATCTTTTTAAAACTCCCTCTTTATTGAATCTACCAATATAAAAATATACTTGATCTCCAGCAAATCCACCAAGACCTGCAATAAAAATAGCTAAAAAAACAACCATTTAACGCATATTAACTATCAAAATGCCTGCTAACAAAAGCAATTGATCAGGTGACGTCCTTTCAGTGATCTTGCCAAATTAAGAGTATTACGCGCGGGTAACAGTCTTGCCATGCTTTGTTAAACATTCTTGACATTTTATCAGCTAATTTATCCATCGCCTAGCGTTATATGGCAATTGCGCGAGATTTAATTACTGGCTAAGCGACTAATAAATGGTGGTCAAAGCCGCTGGTTTTTGGCATACGTGCTGCCAATCAAGGATTGTTGAAAAATTGTGGGGGCGTGGTTAAAAGCAAAGCATATTGGCTATCATCGTATTGATGGGAAAGAAAAAACCCACAGCACGCTTCTACTGTGTTACATTTTTTTTGCTTACAATAGCGTTGAATCTATCTAACGTTTTGTTAACTTGATCCCATACCGTCTGGAGAAAATAGATGAAAAAATCAGCGTTTTTTGTGCCTGTGTTATTGGCTACTGTGGCATTGGGTGCAAATTCTGCAATAGCATCCCCCCACCATGGGCATCACGGCTATGAGCATAAATCGCAACAATCTCACGCGTACAAATATAAAAATGCCAACGGGCGAACATGGCAAGGAGAACGTGGCAAGCATAAAAAACAGGCTCACCACAACCAATATCGTCACCATGACGCCCGCCATGCCTCTTGGCAGTCATTACCGCCAGGGTTACAAAAAAATGTCAATCGTGGTAAACCGTTACCGCCTGCATGGGCAAATCGTTTAAATGGCAAGTATTATACAACCGTGCCTTATCAAGGTCAGCAGCGCTATATTTTAAATCGGGATGTGTATTTGGGTGCCCCCGTCATTTCCCACCCAAAAAATGGTGTTGTGCGTATTCGCGTGTCTGATCGTATTTTGGATGTGGTCGAGGCAACGCGCGTAATTTTAAATGTGCTTTAATAGTTTGAATAAAATAGTCTGACTAGAATAGTCTGAACGGTTTTTTTACCTTAAGCTGGCTACCTTAACTCAATAGCACGCAATAAAAAACTCGCCTTTGACAGGCGAGTTTTTTATTTGAAGGGGACATGCCAAAGCTAAGCGATGCTGAAAGAAAAAAGTGGAGGCAGGCTAGGGTGCAATGATTTTTGCAGGCGTGCTATCCACATTAATGGCATCTTTAAAAAGTGCCATATCAGGGCTTATACCTTGAGCTTGGGCATGCTTAGGACTGATATAGGCAGTTAACTGATTCATAATAGCAGGTGCCACTTGGCTTGCAGGCGCACCGTTTAGAATTTTGCCCACCATTTTTCCTGTGGTGCGTCCAAAGTCATAGTCATTCACCCCTAAAGCGGCAGCACCACCGCGGCGCACACTAAATTCATCAGAGGCGATAATAGGTAATTTTAGCGTATTTGCTGATTGCACCATGGCTTCAAAAGCCGATGCCACATTATTATCCATGGAGGTATAAATCACATCCGCCTTGCCGCTTAGGGCGTTGGTTGCCATAGCAATGTCGGTGGGGCGGTTGGCGGGGATATCTAACAAGGTTAGACCGCGTTTGGGTAGCTCAGCTTTTAACTGGTCACGTAATGCAACAGAGTTCATTTCCCCTGCGCTATAGACATAACCAATGGTCTTGACGGTTGGCGATAGTTTTTGGATAAAGTCTATCTGAGGGGCTAGCGGTAACTGGCTGGATAACCCTGTTATGTTGCTTTGGGTGGGTTTGTTGTGGCTGTCAACTAATTTGGCAGCCACAGGGTCGGACACGGCGGTATAAACAATCGGAATTTCTTTGGTCGCGGCTGCCAGTGACTGTGCTGTGGGGGTAGAGATTGCCACAATCACATCGGGTTTTTCTGCCACAAATTGCTTAGAAATCTGTCCAGCGGTGGCAGTATTGCCTTGTGCTGATTGAAAATTGACGGTTAAGTTTTGCCCTTTAATATACCCCTCGGCTGCCAACTCATCGATAATCCCTTGGCGGATGGCATCGAGTGAAGGGTGTACCACAATGGCGGAAATGGCGATTGTCTTGTGAGGCTTGCCATTGGTGGGGGCTGTGGCGCTAGATTGGCTTGCCGCGGCAGATTCTTTTGGGGGTTGTGGGGTACAAGCTGTCATACCTAGCAGGCTGGCAACTAATGCAAAACGGGGCAATAAAGAAGTGAACACGTTGATAACTCCAAAAAATAGCAATTAGACGCACAACCATCAATTATTTCAATGTACTAGTTTACTATAACATAAAAACTGCGCTTTGCAAATACTCCCTCTGATAAATTTTTGGCTTGATCAGATCGACTCATACTCAAAGCACACTAAAACAAACTATGGTCATCTGGTATCGGTATCGCTTTCAAAATCATAAACAAATTAATATGTTAGCTACCCAAAGTAACACAAAGCCATCAATAGCTACATAAAGACTAAATTTTCATGAATATTTCATCAAATTGTCATAATAAAGTGGTAGGAAAATTTTTCGTTATCTCTTAGAATGGGTGGCTTAGGCGTGCTATTGTTTATTTGCATTAAATAATAACAACAAGCACTGCACTAAGCTTTGGACAAGCTAAGGGTTCTAGTATTGAACCATAAAACACTGACTCAACAAGGAGGATATATGAACTCATCAAACTTGATGGCTGGCGTATTGGTGGTTGGTGCTGTTGTTCCTACAACTGAAATGCCACATCACTGCCATTATAATACCGCGGCAAACCCCGTAAGAAACAATAAAAAATCAATTCCTATTCGTATCCATGTTAACAAACGGGTCAAATAGCTAGGTTTTGATACAAGCGAATCAAGTAGCCAAACTTAACAAAAACCGCCGAAATTGTTCGGCGGTTTTTTATTGGGCAAAACAACCATGTGAGATTATGCCAAAGTTGCCCCAGCAGGGATGTTGTCATCAAGTGTCACCACGGTAAGCTGTCCGTCTTTTTCGGCTGACAAAATCATGCCCTCAGAAACTCCAAACTTCATTTTGCGCGGGGCAAGGTTGGTCACGCATACCACGGTTTTGCCCATGAGCTGTTCGGGGTTATAAAACTTGGCAATACCGCTAAACACATTGCGGGTTTTGTTGTTGCCTTCTGCATCTTTTTCACCCACATCCAAGGTGAATTGCAGCAGCTTGTCCGCGCCTTCAACCGCGTTACAGGCAAGTACCTTGGCGACAGTCATGGTAACTTTGGCAAAGTCATCAATGCCAATCAGTGCTGGGGGTTCGCTTGATTGTTCCGCAGATTTGCTCGCTTTTTTGCTATTTGCCGATGGCTCGGCTTTAGCATGGGCAATTTGCGGCTGTTTGACCAAATCTTCTTTTGATGCGGCAACCATTGCAGCAACTTTGTCTTTGTCAATACGCTGCATCAGTGGGGTGAAGGTATTGATAGTATGACCGACGAGCAC
>CALAPG010000328.1 GCA_937889485.1 uncultured Moraxella sp.
TGACGGAGGTCAATACCATTGAATACATTCACAGTACCTGTCGTGTTCTTACCAGTAGCCAGCAAGCTGTAGAGGTTGCCGTTAGCTGAAGCAAGACCCTTGGCGTCTGCTGTAGTCTGGAAATAGGTATGACCGAATTCCTTGTCGTAGAACTCGTAACCTCTTGTAGAAGACATAACGATGTTGTCGCCATACTTCACTACGCAGTTAGCATCGAAACCGTTTTTCTTGTTCAATGCATCGAGAACATACTGGGTCATCGTTGTTGAATAAACATTGTTCTCCAAAGGAACAACGCCGAGGAATGCACCCTTGTTGATATCGGTAGCAGCGATGTATGCCTTGTTGTTGTCAACCATTACGTGGTTGATGAATTTGGCAAGTGTTTTGCTACCAAATTTTGGATCTGGTAGAATTTCACGGGCAGCGATGACGCGACGTCTTGGCATGATAATTTCCTTGTGTATTCAGGGTAGTCTGGTAGCGAAAGTTTAACTCTTCACCAGCCTTACTGCATAGTTGTGATGTTTGATCGAGTGAACCATGCAAACAATATTATTAAGTAATAGAGTAAAAAGCGTCCAGTAATTAGGCTTTAGGACGTTTTGCACCATATTTTGAACGACCTTGTTTGCGGTCTTTAACGCCAGCACAGTCTAGTGCGCCACGGACGGTATGGTAGCGTACACCTGGTAAGTCTTTAACACGACCACCGCGGATTAATACTACGCTATGCTCTTGAAGGTTGTGACCTTCGCCACCGATATAGCTTGATACTTCAAAACCTGAAGTTAAGCGTACACGGCATACTTTACGCATGGCTGAGTTTGGTTTTTTTGGTGTAGTTGTGTATACACGTGTGCACACGCCACGGCGTTGTGGGCAAGCTTTTAATGCTGGCACTTTTGATTTTTCAGTAATGGTATTGCGACCTTTACGAATTAATTGATTTGTAGTTGCCATAAGGGCACTCTCTCCCGTTTGTTGTCAAAAAATCTAAAAAATAATTTGTTACTCAAAAAATGGGTTAACAAGCTATTTTTAGGACAGCGTATTATAGAGATTTTTGTTATTTTTTTCAACCCTAAAATTTAATCGATAGCGGCGCTAAATCTGAGAGGGTGTATTCACAATCTTACGCTGTGAGTCTTCATCTAAAGGTTAAAAGTTTTTTGTTTGCTTTTGTATAAAAATGACTCAATTTTACTTTTTTGCGCTGATAACTTACCTAATAAAATGATGATTGGTCTTTGTTTTTGCCTTAAAAAGTGAATGATTTATCACATTTTTTAAGGCAAAGACGTTGTGGATATAGGGTTTTAGTGTAAGGGTTGGGCGGTGAGTTTTGGGGTGGGGGCAAAGACCGTTCGGCTGATATCAAGTACTTGGTTGATGATCATGTTATTGTAGGTTGCCCCCAAGCTTACTGCCGTTACGGGTATGATTTTGTGTAAAAATTTTAGGTTGATTTTTTCTAAATTAAGGTTGAGCTGTGTGGCTAGCGCCTCGATTTGGTGTAGGGTACTGATGGCAGCGGATGACTCGTCATTAGCTATCATGATGGATTTGTATTGTTGAAGGTTTTGGTTTGCCATGGCTTCTAGCATGCCTAGCCCTGCTAGTAGGGTTTGTTTTTCTTGTAATTTGTTGAGATCAACTTTTGCCAAAATTTCGTAGGCAATGCTGATACCTTGCTGCGCGGTAAGTGGGCGGTCATAAATCGCGGCAATTTGGAAGATATTGCGTAGACAGATGGTTAATAGCCATAAGGTATCAATGAGAATTCCTGCCAATCCCGCGGTGTTGCATAGTCCGCCTAAGACTGCTAAAGCACGGTTTTGGTGGCTGATTTGGTGGGCAAGGGCGTGACGCTCGCTGGCGTCTAGATTGGTTTTAAAACGTGGGTCATGGCTTAGGTCAAATTCTGCCCAGCGCTGCGCGATTTTACCAATTTGGGCAAATGTAAAATCAGTGATTTTGTCAAAGCTGCTTTTGGGTAGTAGATGGCTTGCCACGTTGCTATAACTACCTAAGGATGTTTTACGCCATACTTTTTTGGATAAGTTTGGGATATGGTCATGGAAAATATTTTTGTAATTTGATGATGGGTGTTGCAAGCTGTCTAAATCAATGCTAGCCAAAAACGGGGTTTGTACAGAATTTTTTTGGGTAAAAGTAGCGAGCTGCTGACCTAGCGTTTCAAGTAGGCGACGGCTAAGGGTGGTTGGCGTGTGCATGCTGAATTCCTATGATTATTGTTATGAATGGTTTGCTGATGGTTAAGCTTCAATAAATAGCCTAAAGAAAACAGGGTAAAGTTTCAATTACAATGCGTAACGCCAAGGTTATTGAGCGTACATGACATTAGGTGTGGGGCAGGTGATGACGCGTTTTTGGTAGGGGGTTGTCAAGCTACGGGGCAACTATTTTGACAAAAGTTTGGTCTTAAGGTAGAAATATTTTGTAACATATTTGGGAAAATGGCTAGGCATAGCAAGGCGAGATAGGTACAATATCAAGCGCACTTTTAATCAATTAGGTAAGCTGAACCAAAAGGAATGGGTATATGCAACGTGTTGTAATCACTGGCGCAGGTTTAATCTCATGTATCGGTCATGATTTGACCACCGTTAGCGCGTCATTAAAACAAGGCAAATCTGGGCTCGCATTCAACCCAATGTACCAAGAAAAAGGTTTTAAGGCGTGTGTGTCAGGTAGTATTGATGAAAATAGTTTAGATACCAGCCATATTGATAGAAAACTCAAGCGTTTTTTGTCAAAGGCGAGTTTGTATGCCTATCTAAGCGCCCTACAGGCGACCCAACAAGCAGGGCTATCACCCGATGAGATTGCACATAACCCTAATATTGGGATTGTTGCGGGTTCTGGCGGTGCTTCTAGTGCCGATGTGGTGGCAGCGGTAGATGCCATGCGTGACAAAGGTCTACGTGGTGTGGGTGCTATGGCAGTCCCTAAAACGATGGCAAGTACGGTATCCGCGAGTGTGGCAACAGGGCTAAAAATTGGTGGGATTAGTTATTCTATCGCTTCGGCGTGTGCTACATCGACTCACTGTGTGGGTCACGCCATGGAATTAATTCAACTGGGCAAGCAGCAAATTGTAATTGCAGGGGGCGGTGAACAAGAAGACTGGACGCAATCTTGCATGTTTGATGGCATGGGCGCTATGAGCACCCAGTACAATGATACCCCAACGCTTGCCAGCCGTCCGTATGATGCAGGACGAGATGGGTTTGTCATTGCAGGGGGCGGCGGCATGGTAGTGGTAGAAAGTCTTGAATCTGCCAAAGCGCGTGGTGCCACTATTTTGGCAGAGATTGTGGGCTATGGAGCAAGCTCAGACGGTGCCGATATGGTGGCGCCAAGTGGCGTGGGCGCCGTCAATTGCATGAAGCAGGCATTGCAGCAGGCGGGTCTTAATCGTGTGGACTATATCAACACCCACGGCACCAGTACGCCAATTGGGGATATCACGGAGCTTGATGCTATTCGTCAAGTATTTGGGGAGGCATTGCCACCGATTAGCTCAACCAAATCGATGACAGGACATAGCCTGGGCGCAGTAGGCGTACAAGAATTAATTTATTGTATTTTGATGCTCAATGAAGGTTTTATCGCGCCAAGTATCAATATCCAAACGGTGGATGAAAAAGCCCATGATTTTGATATTGTGCGCGAAACACGCCAAGCATCATTACAAACCATCATGACCAATAGTTTTGGTTTTGGCGGCACCAATGCTTGTCTGATTATCAAACAGTTTGCTGAGTGATAATGTAAAGCATTGAGGCTATGTAAAACACTGAGCGCCTGTACTATTGCAGCCAGCAGTCGTGCAGGGCGTTGACCACAGCGAATTTGATGGACTGTTTTGATAGCCCATATGCCAAGTGACTTGCTATCTGTTATCGTAGCCTTTAAAATCGAGGTTTTGACAGTAGCCACCACATAAATGCCTCACACTATTTTAGCCCTTGATTTTCTACATGAAACTTCACCCAGTCAATTACTGTGTTGGCTATCTAAACACTTAGATAGCTATCCTATTTGGCTCAATAATGACGGGCAAAATGTGATTGGTATTTTGCCAAAATGGGCGATATCTACCCATTTTGATAGTTCGCAAAATCAATACATTACGACGAACACTCAAAGAAAAACGATTGATTTTTACCAAGTTGCTTATCAAAATGCGCTGATTGAAGAAGATTTTTTTCACTTTCAACAACGTTTAACGAATTATTATAATCAGCAGTCTAGTGAAAATTTCAGCGAGGATCGGGCGTATCAAAATGGCTTAATGGGATTTATCAGCTATGATTGTTCTGCGCATCAACTTGCCAAACCAACAAAGCCAAGTTATCTGTCGGACAACCAACCATTAGCCTATTTTGGGCATTATGATGTTTATTTGACGTTTACTCAAGCGCGGTGGCAGTTACATCTTACTAGCGAACAGGCAATCACCAAGGCGGATAAGATTTTATCTTTTTTAGCAGAATTGATAAAAGATGAGCCTGCTAATTTAGCTTTGGTGGCAAGTTTATCATTAACCCCGCTTTGGCAACCATCCGCTTATCAAGCCGCTTTTGACCAAGTACAAGCCTATCTAAAAGCAGGCGACTGCTATCAAATTAACTTAACCCAGTGCTGGCAGGGACAGTTAACCGATCGTCAACTGGTTGATTATTTGCCAAAACTTCATCAAGCTACCCAAGCCCCATTTGCAGGCTATGTAGGATTAAATGGCTATGAATTGCTCAGCTGTTCACCTGAGCTATTTTTTACTTTTGCGGTAAACCCCGTAGGTGAGCACACACTTATCACTAAGCCAATCAAAGGCACGATTCCACGCGGCAAAACAGCCAGTGAAGATATTGCCAACAAAACCGCCTTAGCCCATAGTGAGAAAGATACCGCCGAAAATGTGATGATTGTGGATTTGCTGCGTAATGACTTGGGAAAATATGCCAAAATAGGATCGGTCAACGTGCCCACGCTATTTGCCATTGAAAGTTTTAGCAATGTGCACCACATGGTGAGTACCATTACTGCTACCCTCAAAGCGGGCGTGAGTCCTTGGACGGTGTTATTTGATAGTTTGCCTGCAGGTTCTATCACAGGCACCCCCAAAAAGCGTGCGGTTGAAATTATCCATGAGCTTGAAGCCAAGCCTAGAGGCGCGTATTGCGGTACCCTAGGCTATCTTAATTTTGATGGTACGGGACAATGGAATGTACTGATTCGCACA
>CALAPG010000329.1 GCA_937889485.1 uncultured Moraxella sp.
AACTAGAGTATGGTGTAGAAATTGATGATGCCAATGGCGGTGCTAATAAAGACAAAAACCAAAATCAATTCTACTCGCGTGATACCTACTTAGGTCTTTCAAACAAGCAATACGGTACTGCACTAGCAGGTCGTTTGACTGCCATTGATGATATGGTTAACTATGCCAATGTTACTGCTGGTGGCGTGATTGGTGGTGATGACGTTCTAGCCTCATTCACTGGTGAGCGCGCTAATAACACTGTTGCTTATGTATCACCAAACTACAGCGGTGTTAACTTCCTTGGTATGTACGTCATGGATGAAAACAATGATTCGGATACTTTTGATCATGACGCTTGGGGTGTAGGTGCCAAATATGAGCCAGCAGGACAACCATTCCGTGCCGGTATTACATATGAACAAGCTGGCGATGCGCTAAAAGCAACTCGTGTAAGTGGTGCTTATGACTTAAATGCTGCGACTACCATTGGCGCATTATACCAAAACACTGATTTTGGTGGCAAAGATGACAAAAAAGAAAATGCGTATACACTAAGTGGTACTTACAAAACAGCTACCCCTTGGACTGTATATGGTCAAGCTGACTATGTCAAAGACGTTAAAGGTGTTGATGGTGAAGACGCACAACGTTATGTTGTTGGCGGTAAATATGCATTCAACGCGGCTACAACAGGTCACGTCTACGGTGCTTACTTGCTAGATGATCCAAAAGGTGATAACAACAACACCAAAAACTATGGCATCGGTACTGGTATCGAATACAAATTCTAATTTTTACTAGAATTTGCTATCAAAAAATCCACTCATTATTGGGTGGATTTTTCATTTATGGCAAAAAGGCAAATAACCAAAGAATTTTTTGCCAACCATAGCCATTTTCTAGTAAAATTCTTTTTTACCAACTAGCGAACTTGATAACATGACAAAATTCATCTTTGTAACTGGCGGTGTTGTATCTTCACTGGGCAAAGGCATTACTGCTGCCTCGGTTGCTGCCATTCTTGAAGCGCGTGGTCTAAAAGTCACCATGACCAAACTAGACCCTTATATCAACGTAGACCCTGGCACTATGAGTCCATTTCAGCATGGTGAAGTGTTTGTTACCGAAGATGGCGCAGAAACAGACCTCGACTTGGGCTATTATGAGCGTTTTTTACGCCACTCAAAGATGAGTAAAAACAACAACTTCACCAGTGGGCGTATTTATTCTACCGTGATTGAAAAAGAACGCCGCGGTGACTACCTTGGCGGTACCGTACAAGTCATTCCGCATATTACTGATGAAATCAAACACCGTATCCAAGCCAGTGGTAAAGGATATGACATCGCAATGATTGAAATTGGCGGTACCGTGGGTGATATCGAGAGCTTACCGTTTATGGAAGCTGTGCGCCAAATGCAAGTAGAACTCGGTCGTAATAACGCCATGCTCATGCACCTAACCTTGGTGCCGTATATTGCCAGTGCAGGCGAGAGCAAAACCAAGCCTACCCAGCACTCTGTCAAAGAATTACGCAGTATTGGCTTGCAGCCAGATGTGCTGATTTGCCGCAGTGAGCATACCATCAGCGAAGACAATCGCCGTAAAATTGCCTCGTTTACCAATGTTGAAGAGCGCGCCGTGATTTTGTGCCCAGATGCGCAAAGTATTTATCAAATTCCAAATATTTTACACGAACAGCACCTTGATGACCTGATTTGTGAGCGCTTTGGCATCCAAACAGGTGAAGCAGATTTAAGTGACTGGCAAGCGTTTACCCAAGCCCTACTTAATACCGAACACAGCGTGACGGTTGCTATGGTGGGTAAATATGTCGAACTACCCGATGCCTATAAGTCCATCAATGAAGCGCTATTACACGCAGGCGTTGCCAATGGTGTAAAAGTTAACATTGACTACGTGGATGCTGAAAAGCTCGAAAATGATGACAGCTTGCTAGAAGCAGTCAAACAAGCTGATGCCGTATTGGTACCAGGCGGTTTTGGTGAGCGTGGCACACTGGGTAAAATGAAAGCCATTCGTTACGCCCGTGAAAACAATGTACCCTATTTGGGTATTTGCCTAGGCATGCAGCTTGCTGTTATTGAGTTTGCCCGCAATGTATTAGGACTTGAAGCCAATTCAACCGAATTTGACAAAAAAACCAAAGCGCCGCTCATTGGTCTTATTACCGAATGGTTTGATGAAAAAGGTGAGCTGCAAGTACGTAGTGACGACTCAGACTTGGGTGGTACAATGCGCCTAGGTGCCCAAAAAGCAGAGCTGGTAGAGGATAGTAAACTTCGCCAAATTTATGGCAATGCGGTCATCACCGAACGCCACCGCCACCGCTATGAAATGAACGGTCGCTATATTAATGATTTAGAAAATGCCGGTATGAAAATCTCGGGTTATTCTGCCAAGCAGCATTTGGTAGAGTCAGTAGAAATTCCGAACCATCCTTGGTATGTGGCGGTACAGTTTCACCCAGAATTTACCAGTCAGCCGCGTGGTGGTCATCCACTCTTTAACAGCTTTGTAGCAGCGGCAAAACACGCCAGCAAATAATGCAATTTTTTTCAAAAAACCATCTATAACAGGTGGTTTTTTTGTTGGCAGCCAATTATGCTATAGTGCAACCAATAAAGCCTAGTAAGAGAGCGAAACCATGACCGATCAACTTCCCAAAGCCCAAGCCAACATTACCCTACAAAATATCACCATGGGAAATGACAAACCCTTTGTATTGTTTGGCGGCATGAATGTGCTAGAAAGCAAAGATTTGGCATTTGAAATTGCCGAAACCTATATTGATATTTGTCAACAGCTGGATATCGGCTATGTATTTAAAGCCAGCTTTGATAAAGCCAACCGCTCAAGCCTTTACTCATTTCGCGGCCCTGGTATGGAAAAAGGGATCGAATGGCTTGCAGACATCAAAAAAACTTATAACGTACCGATTATCACCGATGTGCACGAACCTTACCAAGCCGAGCCAGTTGCAAGCGTTGCCGATATTATTCAGCTACCCGCGTTTTTGAGCCGTCAGACAGATTTGGTTGAAGCCATGGCAAAAACAGGCGCCATTATTAATATCAAAAAAGCCCAGTTTTTGGCACCCCATGAGATGAAACATATCATCAATAAATGCTTGGAGGCAGGCAATGATAAAATCATCTTATGTGAGCGTGGCAGCGCATTTGGCTATAATAATTTGGTGGTAGATATGCTCGGCTTTGACACTATGAAAAATATGGACGTCCCTGTATTTTTTGATGTGACGCACAGTCTTCAGCAGCCAGGCGCACGCTCAGACAGTGCAGGCGGTCGCCGTGAGCAAATCACCACACTGGCGCGCGCAGGAATGGCAACGGGGCTTGCAGGTCTATTTTTGGAAGCACACCCCAACCCTGATATGGCAAAATGCGATGGTCCTTGCGCGCTGCGTCTGAGTCAGTTAGCCCCATTTTTAGAACAGCTTAAGCAAATTGACAACTTGGTAAAAGGTTTTGCACCACTTGATACTCACTAAGTCAATCTCACCCAATCCACACGTTAGGTGCCAAAAGTGAACGGATAAGCCACTAGACTGGGTTAAGGTCTGTTCACAATTTTGCAACGCCCCATTAGCATTTGCTAACGGGGCATTTTTGTGGCTATTGTATAATTGATGGATATCACTAGGGCTTGTTAAGCCGCAATTTTTTCAAAAATTAGCCAAAAAAAATACAAAAAAGGATAAAAAGATGCCCATCAAAACCGTTTATTATGATCTCAAAGGCATTCACGATAGCGCAGGTTATGACGAGGTCATGAAAGCATTAACCAGCATTGGCGGCGTGCAGACGGTAACGCTTGAACCACAAAAACATCGGGTGATCGTAAGTTTTGAGGATACCCAAACCTCTGTTTTCGCTTTTAAAGCGGCACTCACCACCGTGGATTATATCAGTGAGCCGTTCCCGATAGACGCCCCCGCCAACCCCAACAATGACCGCAACTTGGTGGATGACTTGCTCAAAGATGGTAAATTACCCTAACGTTATGTGAGCGCCATGCTCACTTTGATAGCGTGAATGACTGGTCATCACCTACGAGTCGTGTGTGCAGGGAAACGAGTCTTTTGCAGTTTGTCCTGTCATCAGCCCTTCCAAAATACTGCACTGAGCCGAGCCATCGCCTAAGCAGTTATCATGCCATGTTTGTAGTGTCAACTTCATGGCTTGTAGACGCTCAATTTTTTGGGTAAGGGCCACAATGTGATTTTGGGTAAGTTCTTTGACCATGACATTGCTACGGGCTTCATCATCTTGTAGGGTCAGCAGGGCTTTGGTTTGGGCAAGCGAAAATCCTACATCGCGGGCATGTTTGATAAAATGAAGACGGTGCAACTGTGCGGGCTGATAAACACGATAGCCTGAAGGCGTGCGCGCAATACTGCCTAATAACCCGATTTTTTCATATGCACGGATTTGCCGTGCCGACAAGCCCGTGCGTGTGGTGATGTCATGAATGTGCATTTTTTGCTTGACCTTGACCTATTGTTAAGGTTTATAGTAATGATATCTTCAAAAAAATCAATCTAGCCCATAACGTGACATGCGACTGTAACATACGACCGTGGGGTGCGTTATGGTTTATCGTTAGTTTTTATCAATTCATGGAAGTGTTATATGCTAACTTTTTTTCCATTTTCTATTGATTTATCAGCCGCCCGTGGCGTTATGATAGTGGTTATGCCTGCACTGGCAATAAGTGCCTGTAGCCAACCCATGCCGCAGGGCAATGAGGCTCAAAAAGCCAGCGCGCCCGCTGCCGCAACCAAAGCTGCCCATCATGATGGTGCCCATTTGCAACATCATAGTCCAGCGACTGACGCCAACCCTAGCACCAACATGGGCGAAAAACCGCCCCACATCATGGCATACATGACGATTATGGACGCGATGCACCAAGGCATGTCCGCTGGCGTACAAGCAAAAAATGCTGACGTCGCCTTTGCTCAAGGGATGATTGCTCATCACCAAGGGGCGATTGATATGGCAAAAATTGAACTGCAATATGGTAAAGATGCCCAAATGCGCGCATTAGCAACGCAAATTATGGCTGCACAGCAAGGCGAAATTACCTATATGCAAAACTGGCTAAAACAAGATAATAGCCTTGGGCAGCACCCTGACTCGCTACAGACTGCGCTGCAAGCCTATGAGCACAGTAACCTAAAATATCACAATGCCATGATGCAAGGCATGATGGCAACTAACCCCGATGTCGCGTTTGCAAAAGGCATGATACCGCATCACCAAGGGGCAATTGCTATGGCAGAAGTTGAAAAAAAATATGGCAAAAACAAAGAGATGCGCCAACTTGCCACCCAAATCAAACAGGCACAAGCCCCAGAAATTGTGCAAATGCAAAACTGGCTAGCCGCCCAAAAATAACCGTAAACCCTACACTGTTACCATGACAGATACTCACCAACCAAGGAAACCAACATGAGCCTACAAACCACCATCATTCACATTGACGGCATGACCTGCGGCGGCTGCGTCAAAAGCGTGACCCATGCTCTAAACCAAATAACAGGTATTAGCCGTGTCGATGTCAGCCTTGACAACCACTGTGCAAGTATTGACTTTGACAACAACCAAACCAATGAAGCCAGCCTAAAACAAGCCATTGAAGACGCAGGCTTTGATGTGGCATAGCAAGTTTTAGCGCCCCATCCATTCTTTTACCATTGCCCCACCCACAAGGAAGGAGCCAACTGCCATGCGCCAACCAGCTGTAACGGGCGATGACGCCACGTCCAAGTTGCCCAATCATCAAACGCTTATTTTGGACATTGACGGCATGACTTGCCAAGCTTGTGCCAGCCGTATTGAAAAAGTGCTCAATAAAAAACCCGCGATTGCAGCAGCAGACGTCAATTTTGCCAACGAAGTGGCGCATATTCAGTTTGACCCCGAACAAACCACCGCCGAACAAATCCTTGAGTGGGTCACCAAAACAGGCTTTCATGCCACCTTACAGCCAACCGAGGCGGTATTTGAACAACCCGAAGCGACCACCCCTGTGCCGTTGTCGTTGATAGCGGTTTGGGTGTGTTTACTCCCTTTTTTAGTGGGTATGGCAGGCATGATGGTAGGCAATCACTTGTGGATGCCACCATTTTGGTTACAGTTTTGGCTGGCTAGTGTTGTACAGTTTGGGTTTGCGTGGCCATTTTATCAAAGCGCATGGTCAAGCATCAAAGGCGGACTTGCCAACATGGACGTGCTAGTGGTGTTGGGTACACTCACCATTTGGGCGTATTCCACTTACAGCTGGCTAAGCCACGGGGGGCAATCAATGCCGCACGTGTACTTTGAGGCGGGCGTGATGGTGATTGCGTTTATCAAACTGGGCAAATACCTTGAACATCGTACCAAAAAACATAGCCTTAATAGCGTCAACTTGCTACTCAAACTAATCCCCACACAGGTGACCGTAAAAGATGCCCAAGGTCAATGGCAGCGTCACGACCTTGAGCAGGTAACAGTAGGTCAAATCTTGCTAGCAAACGCGGGCTCTCGGATCGCCACCGATGGCGTGGTAATTCAAGGCGAAGGATGGTGCGATGAAAGCCACCTAACAGG
Organism: uncultured Moraxella sp.; assembly: GCA_937889485.1. GTDB lineage: Bacteria > Pseudomonadota > Gammaproteobacteria > Pseudomonadales > Moraxellaceae > Faucicola. Next base: position 6,621 of record CALAPG010000329.1, read on the forward strand.
AGAGTCAGTAGCACTTGCCAAAACCCGTGGTAGTGAGGTCATGGCAGGCGCAATGGTTGACAATGGCAGTTTTGAATACCAAGTCACTGCCAAAGGTAGCCAAACGCGCCTAAGCGATATGATTCAAGCGCTGAGTGACGCCCAAGGTAGCAAAGCCAATATCGCGCGCATTGCTGACCAAGTCGCGGGCGTGTTTGTGCCCGTGGTGGTGGTGCTAGCCCTCATCACATTTATTGCCAATTACTACCTCTTGGGTCAATTTAATAGTGCCCTGATGCGTGCGGTGTCTGTGCTAGTCATCGCTTGCCCGTGTGCTTTGGGGCTAGCGACCCCTGCCGCTATTATGGCAGGCATGGGCGTAGCAGCGCGATCGGGAGTTTGGTTTAAAGATGCACAAGCATTGGAAGCGGCAGGCAGTATTGACACCGTGGTACTTGATAAAACGGGCACCATTACCCAAGGTAAACCGCAGCTGCTTGCCCAACACGTCATACCAAAAAATATGGAGGCATTACGCTTAACCACCTCCGATGTACTCGCGCTAATTGCCGCCACCGAACGCCATGCCAACCACCCATTGGCAGAGACATTGGTGCATTACGCAGAAACCACCCTAAACACGCTGCCTACGAGCCCCAAAACTTGGAGCCTAACTGACATAGAAACAGTACAAGGGCAGGGGATCAAAGCCATTGCCACCACAGTAGGCGTGGATAACTTGCAGATAAAAATTGGTGCGCCTGCATTTGCACAGCTATCATTACCCAACAATGCAGACAATACCGCAACGCTTGACGAGGTTTGGCAAATCGCCAGTCAAGTGGCAATCAGCCTCAATAATCACCCCATCATGGCGTTTGCCCTAGCCGATGCACCCAAAGCGGATAGCGCCGCGGTCATTAGCGCCCTTCAGCAAGCAGGTCTTGAGGTCATCATAATGAGTGGAGATCATCAATCAGTCGTGGACTACGTCGGCAAACAAGTACAAGCTAGCAAGGCGCTTGGGGCGCTATCTCCGCGCGACAAAGCACAGCAAATTGCCAGCCTCCAAGCGGCTGGCAAAAAAGTTGCCATGGTTGGCGATGGCATCAATGATGCCCCAGCAATGGCAACGGCAACCGCAAGCTTTGCCGTGCAACAAGCCAGCGATATTGCCAAACACAGCGCCACCGCACGGTTACTAGGCGACTCGCTACAACAGGTTGACGCGGCAATTAGCATCGCGCGCGCCACCTTGCGAAATATCAAACAAAACCTATTTTTTGCTTTTATTTATAACTGTCTAGGCATACCACTTGCCGCCTTTGGGCTACTCAACCCCATGATTGCCGCCGCTGCCATGGCGTTAAGCTCCATCTCTGTATTACTCAATGCGCTACGCTTGACCAAGTTTAACCCCCATTAATGGGCACGGGGTTTTGTCAACGTGAACTAAAAAAAATTGCTAAAACATGCTATGATATACCCCGTTTAACCCTTATCAAACCTGCTCAATGATTGATTGTAACGCCCTTAATAAGACAGACCAAGGAAACAACCATGTACGCTGAAGAAACCACCACCACCAACCAAATCAAAGACATCATTGCCCGTGAAATTTTAGACTCACGTGGTAACCCTACCATCGAAGCAGATGTCATTCTTGCAGATGGCACCATTGGACGCGCTGCCGCACCATCAGGCGCCTCAACGGGCTCACGAGAAGCGCTAGAACTGCGTGATGGCGATCAATCACGTTATCTGGGTAAAGGGGTAAAAAAAGCCGTTGCCAACGTCAACAGTGAAATTCGTTCATCACTGGTTGATATGGACGTATCCAAACAACAAGACATTGACAACAAATTATTAGCGC
>CALAPG010000330.1 GCA_937889485.1 uncultured Moraxella sp.
TTTTTTTTCAAACAGACCTTGGTAGGCGGCGCGGCTTTGAGGGTTGATAGACAATAACATCACGCCTGCCGTATCTTTATCAAGCCGATGAATGGGAGAGATATCATTGACATTGAGCGACTGAAGTTTTGGGTGCCTACGCAATTTGGCAAGTAAGGTTTGGCTGACGTAACGACCTGTGGGAATGACGGGCAAAAAATGCGGTTTATCTACCACCAATAAATGCTCATCCATGTATAAAATACAAGGCTCAAACGGAATAATGGGTTCATTTTCAACATGGCGATAATAGACAATCGTCTCCCCTGATAGATATGGGGCATCCATCGCCAGTTTTTCGCCACTAGCAAGACTAATTAATCCCTGTGCAAACCGCTGTTGCCACTGCTCAACAGAAATGTGCGAAAAATGACTGGCAAGAAATTCAATTAAGCGCTTGCCCATAAAGTTTTGATCATGCGGTATATATAGCCGACTAGGCTTGATACCAAGGTGTTCAAATGCTGACATGGGTCTTGAGCCTCACTGCGAGCCGAATTTCATTGGCAAACACCTCGCCTGCCTGTAAGCGGTTGGTAGCGGCGGGCGTGGCGTTGGCTTTGGTTTTTAAGCCAAATTGGGCATCCTCGGCAAGTGCAATACCGATGTTTGCCAGTGCAGGTTTTAACACCTCATAGCCATAAGAAACAAGGTCAATGGCATCGTGGGCGGTTTGGGTTTTGTCTTTGCTATGGTTAAAACTATAAAAAAGTTGCTCAATCATGGCAGTGGTTAGGCTATCACTGGATTTTAAGGTGATATGGCGAATGGGATGATTGCCCAGTGCGGTTTGTTGGCGTTTTGCCTCAAGGATGATGGCTTGGGTTAGCATATCTTGGTACGGTTTGACGGTTTTTTGGATATGGGGCAAACGTTTAAAGTCGGTTTTATCGGCTTTGGTAATAGGGGGTGTGCGCTGCATCTGAGGCATTGCATGACTTGGCGCAGTAGCAACGGTTGGTGCGACCGCATGAGGCTGAGGCGCCATCACAGGCGGGGTATGGATAGGTGCAGCAATTGGTGGTGTGGAAAGCGGTGTAGGAATTGGTATTGGCAGTGGCGCGTGCTCAGCGCGTACTTCAGGGTATAGCCCTGTGTCGGTTTTGTCACTGGCAAATTTGGGCATGAGTTTACCCAATGTGCGCTGATATAAAGACAGTTTATCTTCTTCAAGCTCAGTCACCCCGTTATAGCGCTGAATCATTAGATAGGCGGTATTGGCATCATTACCACTCTCGCTATTATCGTTATCGCCATCTGCCTCGGTCGCCGTCATTTCGGTGACTGGCAAAATATGCACATCGGGCACGGTATAGCGGATGGCTTTAACCAGTTGTTGGTAGGCTTGGTGGCACTGTTTGTTGGCATGAATACCCAAGTTACTGGGTACAGTTAGTTGAATACTGACTTGCTGCAGGTCGTCAATCGCCACGGTATAGAGGCTAAAAAAATTTTCTATCTCGTCAAACACATCGGCTGGGTGTCTATCATCAATGATAAAACGGTGGGTGGTGGTAATGTAGCTCATGTTATTCTCCGTGATACATTTGTTTTGCCAAGATCATGCCTGCCTGCACCGCACGGTTGATGCCGTCGCGGGGATCATCGACCAAGCCTTGTTTGTTAAAATTACGTTCTACCAATACGGCAACGGCTTTATCCCACTGCCCGTTTTTATCTTTTAAGCCATAGACAAACCATTTATAGGGGCGAGTATGGCACGCCACCGACGGCTTGTCGGCTTTGCCACACAGATTTGCGACCATATTGACGGTGACATTGGGGGTATAAACGGTGCGACCGTTTTGAGTCGTGGGGTAATTAAACCCTGGTGTCCCTGTTTTGCCAACCACAACCCCACTGCTCCAACCACAGTTGCCAATGGCTTGGGTGCAAGCTGCATAAGCGGTGCCATTGCCGCCGCCTAACCCCGTGCCCGCCAATAATGTGCCTGATAGTAAGTTTAACGTGGCTTTGGCATCCGTTTGGCTAATGTTGAGCGGTAACATTCCCAAATTAGAGGTGCTACCAAGGTCGTTATTGGGGTTATCGCCGCGCCATGCTTTGGGGCGTAATGGCATTTGGTTGACCCCCCACAAGTCTTCGATCAGGTGAGCCCCTCGGCGATGTTGTTTGCCGTTGTCGGCAATCAGTAGACTGGCAAACATATCAGACGCCCCAAGCACAGAAGTTTTGGCATTACCCGCCCCAAATACTTCATTCATGGTGGCATTGAGCTTATCACCCCCTTGGCGGCAGCTACCGTTCATGCGTCCGCCATTGGCTTTGACACAGCTGGCGATTTGTTGCGCTGAAAATTGCAATGCTTTAGCACTATAGTCTTGTTTGGCATCGGTCAGCAAGACCCCTGAAAAATAGCGACTTTGTAGCATGGGTTCGCTGTTGTAGGGTTTGCCAAATAATAGGTCTTTAAAGCCACAATTGACCAAGCCATCTTTGGTGGCACAGTTGGCACTCCAGCCCATGTCGTCACTGGCTTTTTTGAACGCGGGTATGCCTTGGCAAACACCGTTTTTGTCACGGGGTAACACCACGCTACTGGTGGTGCTTTGACAAAACAAAAAGTTAGCAACGCGCTCGGTGGATGAGCTTGCCATGACTTGTTTTAGGTAAGCGGTTTCTGGATTGCCAAGGTTTTTGTAGCGCGGGTTGGCGCGTACCAAGCCTAAGGCTTGCACGGTTTTGACGATAGAGCCTGGGTACACGGTTTGGTACAAGGCATGGTTCATGAGGTTTTGCTTGCTCCAGTCTTTTTAGATCGGAAGAGCACACGTCTGAA
>CALAPG010000331.1 GCA_937889485.1 uncultured Moraxella sp.
AACATGGCTAATAGCCTCCCCATCAGTGCGCCACAAGGTGAATGTATTGATCAAGCATTGGATGGTTGTCATAAAAAAATTGCGATTAGCCAAGATGTGGATCCTTCAAGTTTGAGAGTGCTAAGCCATCCTTATGACGGCGAGCGACAAGTTTTTTATTCACATTTGCTTCGCTCAAACTGCCCTGTCACCAATCAACCAGACTGGGGCACAGTAGAAATTCAAATGGATAGCTTGCCAATTGATAAAGCAGGGTTGCTTGAGTATATTTTGTCCTTTCGCCAACATAATGGTTTTCATGAGCAGTGTGTGGAGCAGATTTTTAGTGATTTAACCCAAGCATTCTCGCCAAAAAGCCTTATGGTACGGGCATGGTACACACGCCGCGGCGGCATTGATATCAACCCCTGCCGCGTCAGTGATTGGGCATTGTTGCCAGACCCAAGCCGACTAAATAGACAGTAGATTTAATAGACAATCAGTTAAGGAAAAAATATGCACGCCATTGGTCAACTGATGCTTGATGTGGAAGGCAAATCGCTAACACCTAACGACCAAGCCCTTATTCGTCAACCTGAAGTGGGCGGTATTATTCTATTTGGGCGCAATGTCGAAAGCCCTGAACAAGTCCGCACGCTTACCGACAGTATTCGTGCCATTAAGCCCAATATTTTGATTGCAGTTGATCAAGAAGGGGGAAGAGTTGCCCGTTTTCGTCAAGGGTTCTCGCCCCTGCCTGCAATGGGGCAATTGGGCGAATTATTTGACCATGACCCTATCAATGCCCTAGCGCTTGCTTTTGCCAGTGGCTACTTAATGGCAAGTGAAGTGCTCGCTGTTGGGGTAGATTTTAGCTTTGCGCCTGTTTTAGATATGAATGGGGTGAGCGCGGTAATTGGGGATAGAGCCTTTCATACGCACCCGCTAGCGATTACTGCTTTATCAGCGCAGTTTATGCACGGTATGAAGGCGGCTGGCATGGCAACCACAGGTAAACATTTTCCAGGACACGGCTCGGTTGCACCCGACTCCCACCATGCCGATGCCCATGATGATCGCACTTTTGAGGCAATTTATCAGCAAGATATGCAGCCGTTTATGCATAATATCGGTTTACTCGATGCGCTAATGCCCGCTCATGTGGTATTTCGCCAAGTGGATGACAAACCTGCTGGATTTTCTACAAAATGGGTAAAAGGTATTATCCGTGAGCAATTGGGCTTTGGTGGGGTGGTGTTTTCAGATGACTTATCCATGAAAGCAGCACATGTGGCAGGTGATGCAGGTGACCGCTTGGCAGCCGCCTTGTCAGCAGGCTGTGACATGGGCTTGGTGTGTAATGATCGAGAAGCGGCGCAACTTGCCCTCATCCGCTTACAAAGCGAGCCAAGTTTGGCAGATAGTAACAGTGGTCAGCGGCTAGCAATCATGAAAGCCGTTTTGCCCACCTGGCGAGGCACGCTCACCCAAACCATGCAAAATGATCAAAACTGGCTAAGGTATCAGCACCATGTCCAGCAGCATTTTTTTGCCTAACATATAACAGCTAGACGCCGCTAACAGCCGCATCAAGCGTTGTTTTGTGATGCGGTGATGAGCTGCTGTAATGCCGCAATTTGCTGAGGCTTACCCAACTTCGCAACACGGCTCAACGCATCAACCCGCTGCTCAATCTCATTAATAGTTGCCAAAAATGCCAAACGTTTTTGTTCCTCATCGCCAACTATCTTTGAAGGGTCACAAAGCCCCCAGTGCAATTTTGGCGTATTCCCCAGCCATAATGGGCAACTTTCACCCACAGCTTGGTCACACACAGTCACAATAATGTCAGGCACAAAACCCGCCAAGTCTTCCCACGACTTTGAGCGCAAACCTGCGGTGTCATAGCCTGTTTTCCCAAGGTAAGTCAGTGTCAACGGGTGCACTTGACCCGCGGGCTGACTCCCTGCACTACAAGCCTTAATAAGACCTTGCGATTTTTGGTTGGTAATCGTCTCACACAAGATACTGCGACAACGGTTGTGGGTACAGATATACAAAATATTCATCGTTTTTTCCTAATTAATGACGCTTAGCCACATTGCCAATGCCAATAACGTTGCCATCAATACCGGCAAGGTCAACACCATGCCTACCTTAAAATAATAACCCCAACTTACCTTGATATTTTTGCTTGCCAGTACATGCAGCCATAATAGGGTTGCCAAAGAACCAATGGGGGTCAACTTGGGGCCTAAATCACAACCGATGACATTGGCAAAAACCATGGCTTCTTTAATAATGGGCTGGGTCGTCACCCCATCAATGGCTAAAGCCTGAATCAGCACGGTAGGCATATTATTCATCACCGATGACAAACCAGCAGACAACAGCCCTGTACCGAGACTAGCAACCACCACACCTTGAGTAGAAAGCTGGGTTAATAGTTGGGTCAAATAATACGTCAACCCCGCATTTTTTAGCCCATAAACCACCAAATACATCCCCAAAGAAAACACCACAATGTGCCAAGGCGCATTTTTAAAGACTGGTTGAATCGAAATTTTTTTACTCAAACTTGCCACTACTACCAACACCAGCGCGCCAAGCCCTGCAATCATGCTAATTGGCACACCCATCGGCTCAACCATAAAAAACCCAACCAAAAGCGCCAATAGCACTGCCCAACCTGTATAAAACGTCGCCCTATCTACAACCGCTGCTTTTGGACTTGCCACCCAATCAAGTGGATAATACCTTGGTATATCACGTCGATAAAAACCATATAGCACCACCAGTGACGTCAACACCGACACCGCATTCACAGGCAGCATCACCAGCGCATAACGGTCAAATGCCACATCAAAAAAATCGGCCGACACAATATTGACCAAATTTGACACCACCAAAGGCAAGCTTGCCGTATCCGCAATAAAGCCTGCTGCCATAATAAATCCCAAAGTGGTAGCTGGTGAAAACCGCAGCGCCGCCAAAATAGCAATCACAATCGGGGTCAAGATTAAAGCCGCCCCATCATTGGCAAACAATGCCGACACCGCTGCCCCCAACAGCACAATATAACAAAATAAACGACTGCCACTACCCTTTGCCCACTTGGCAACATACAACGCAATAAAGCAAAAAAAACCCGCCTCATCCA
>CALAPG010000332.1 GCA_937889485.1 uncultured Moraxella sp.
TTAACCCCCAAACCCATGAAAATTGGTTGGTGCTGATTTTTTGTCGTGTGCAGAGCTCATTTTTATATTTTTATCAAGACTATCTTTTTTTTCATACCCTTTTGGGGCGGCTATTGTTGATGGTATTTGCTGCCCTCACTCTTTCTCTATTTGCTATTTTTCTCACTAATCACTGCTATTAGGGATTACTTTGCTGATTCAAGTTGCCTTACCTGTGCCTTTGTATTCGGTCTTTGACTATCGTGTCATTGGCGATGAGATGCCTGCTTTGGGCTGTCGGGTTCGGGTGCCTTTTGGGCGGCGGCGGCTCATTGGTATCGTCGTGGCGCATGTGGAAACAAGCGCGGCAACAGGCTTAAAGTCGATTGAGGCAGTGCTTGATGCTGAGCCTGTTTTGGATGATGGCTTGTTAAATTTGGGCTATTGGCTGGCTCAGTATTATCATTACCCTTTGGGTGATGTGTTTGCGGTCATGCTGCCCACGTTGGTACGGCAAGGGGCAATGCTGGATTTTCGTCAGCGTTTTTGGCGACAAGTTCGACCTGCTACGGCTCAAGATTTTTCTGCCAGTGCCAAAAAACAAAAGCAGCAGATGGCGCTGTTTGAGCTGCAAGTTGCGGCAAGTCCCACGGGCACGGTGAGTGAAGATCAGCTTTTACTTCAGGGTATAGAAGCCCCTTATTTGCAAAAACTGCAACAAAAGGGACTGATTGAGGAGTTTTGCGCACTGCCTATACGGCCTGCTCATGCTACTTTGCGTGCATCTGCTTTAGCCCTAAATGCTGAGCAGCAGCATGCCGTTGATGCCATTTGGAACGCTTGCGATCGCGAGATATATCAAGGTTTTTTACTAAATGGCATCACGGGTAGTGGCAAAACTGAGGTATATCTGCAAGCGATGCAAAGGGTGCTGGCGCGCGGGCAACAGGTGTTAATTTTGGTACCAGAGATTGGTCTCACGCCCCAAACTTATCAGCGTTTTGCCGCGCGGTTTGAGGCGCAAGTACTGATGCTGCATTCGGGGCTCAATGATACCACGCGGTTATCAGGGTGGCAGCAAAGCCGGCTAGGTTACGCTCAAATTATTATTGGCACACGCTCAACTATCTTATATCCTTTTGCCAATTTGGGTTTGATTATTGTGGATGAAGCCCATGATCAGTCTTATAAACAGCAAGATACATTGCGTTATCATGCCAGTAATGTGGCGCTGTATCGGGGTTATCAGTTAAATTGCCCCGTAATTTTGGGAACAGCGACACCTTCGTTAGAAAGCTTGCATTTGGTGCTACAAGGTAAGCTTACGCAATTGCAGCTTACCCAACGTGCAGGAGACGCTAAGCCTGCCCAACTACAATTGATTGATGCGCGCAAATATGCTTGGCAGCACGGTTTATCGGCGCCGCTTATTCACGCGATGCAGCAGACTTTGGCCAAAAATGAACAGGTTTTGGTATTTCTAAATCGCCGCGGTTATGCCCCTATTCTTTTATGTGATGCCTGTGGTTGGCAAGCAGATTGCCCGCGCTGCGATGCTCATTTGACTGTGCATTTGCAACCTGTGTCGCTGCTAAAGTGTCATCATTGTGACTGGCAGCAGCCGCTGCCCAAGCTATGCCCTAGCTGTGGTAGTAGTAACCTTGACCCTATGGGTATGGGAACCTCAAGGTTGGTGGAAGGCTTGACTCAGCTTTTTGCAAACACACCCGTGATTCAAATTGACCGTGATACGACCCGCAAAAAAGATAGCTGGGCGTCTGTGTATACGCGGATTGCTGAAAACCCCAGCGCTATTTTGGTGGGTACCCAAATGGTGGCTAAAGGGCATCATTTCCCTAATGTGACCTTGGTGGCAATGCCCAATGCCGACCGTGGTTTTTTATCGGCAGATTTTCGTTCTCCTGAGTATACTGCCCAGCTGATTACCCAAGTAGCAGGGCGGGCAGGCCGCGCAGATAAAGCAGGATTGGTGTTGATTCAAACCTTGCAACCAGATAATCCTGCATTATTAGGCTTGGTTCGTCAGGGCTATTTGAGTTTTGCCAAGCAGCTGCTGCTAGAGCGCCAATTGTTGGGCTTACCACCTTATGCGTATGCCTGTCTGATTAGGGTAGAGAGTCACTCACTAGAAAAAAACCAGCAAATTCTACAAGCGGCGATGGCACTATTGCCCACGCGTTCAAAACTTCAAACTGAGGGGGTCAGAGTGCAGGGGCCTGTGGACGCACCTATGGCAAAGAAAAATAGCCGCTTTCACTCACAGCTATTGATATTAAGCCAACATCGCGGTACGCGCCACGCGATTGTCTCACAGTGGTGGCCACAGGTGATGGCGTTGCCAATTGCCCGTTATGCGCGTTTGACAATTGATATTGACCCAATTAGTTGGAGTTAAGCGAAGCGGCTTTTTTTAGCGTGTATAATCCCGTAGAATGGGGGATCGGTTTTTTATAACAAGGTATGTGATATGCCAACCCAACAATCTGTGCAACCTATGCAATCTCCCAAACGCCCTGATCATCCAAACAACGACCACGACCACGACCACGACCACGACCACGACCACGACCACGACCACAATCATTCACATTCTCATACCCATAATCAACGGCTTATTTTTATTGCATTTTTAATGATTGCAAGCTATATGCTAGTTGAGGTGGTGGGCGGTTACGTGACTGGCAGCTTGGCGCTGTTGTCGGATGCAGGTCATATGTTTAGTGATGCCGTTTCGCTGGCAATGACCTTGTTTGCTTTTGTCATGGGCAAAAAAGCCGCCAACTCGTCCAAAACATTTGGTTATCGCCGCCTTGAAATTTTGATTGCGCTGATTAATGGTGTGACGTTATTAATGATTAGCGCGGTGATTATTTATGAGGCGATATTGCGGCTGCAGCAGCCACCTCAGATTGCCACCACAGGTATGTTGGTGATTAGTACGATTGGGCTAGTCGTTAATCTGATTGTCGCAAAGCTGCTGCATGGCGGTGATACTGATAATCTGAATATGAAAAGCGCTTATTTACATGTGCTGAGTGATTTATTGGGCTCGGTGGCGGCAATTGTGGCTGCGCTAGCCATTATGCTGTTTGGCTGGGTATGGACTGACGCGCTGGTGAGTGTTTTGGTAGCTTTGCTG
>CALAPG010000333.1 GCA_937889485.1 uncultured Moraxella sp.
GATCTACACAGGCGAAGACACTCTTTCCCTACACGACGCTCTTCCGATCTTACGCTAACAGCCCTGCACGCTAGGGCACGCAATAGAACCATGGCGCAACGCATCTACGTGTCATGGTTCTGTGCGCCTCAAAAAAGCATGATAGTGGCTAACTTAGTTAAAATGGGCTTATAGACTATAGGGAGATAGTCATGGAAAGCACAGTTTTAGAAAAAGCAATTGTTTCTGCCGAACCCACCAAATTAAAAGGCGGGTTAAAATCCAGACACTTAAGTATGATCTCAATTGCAGGGGTTATTGGTGGGGCATTGTTTATTGGTTCTGGCAAAGTCATTGCCAGCGCAGGGCCAGCCGCTATTTTAGCCTATTTAGCAGGTGGGCTACTGGTTGTTTTAGTCATGCGTATGCTCGGTGAGATGGCAGTCGCCCATCCCGATACGGGCTCCTTTTCGACTTACGCTGATCGCGCGATTGGGCGTTGGGCAGGTTTTACCATTGGCTGGTTATATTGGTATTTTTGGGCGTTATTGATGGGTTGGGAAGCCTATGTTGCAGGTAAAATTTTAAGCCTGTGGTTTCCTATGATTCCCATTTGGGGCTACATGCTACTGGTGACTTGCTCTCTTATTTTTGTCAATATGCTCAACGTCAAGAATTATGGGGAGTTTGAGTTTTGGTTTGCCCTTATTAAAGTAATTGCAATTGTGGTATTTTTGATTGTTGGTAGCCTTGCGGTGCTACATTTGTGGCCCTGGGGTGCAGCGGGTGCGGTAGGATTTACCCATTTGACTGACCAAGGGTTTATGCCCAATGGGTTTGGTGCGGTGGTCACAGCTTTATTAGGTGCCATGTTTGCCTTCATCGGGGCAGAGATTGTGACGGTAGCGGCTTCTGAGTCTGAAAACCCTAGCCGCGAGATTGTCAAAACTACCAAGTCGGTTGTTTGGCGCATTACCTTGTTTTATGTGGGTTCTATTTTTATTGCCGTCTGTTTGATTCCTTATAATGATCCTTTGTTAAAAGACCCCACCTATGGTACTTATAGTGTGACGCTTACCGCGCTTGGCATTCCTTATGCTCGCACAATTGTGAACTTTGTGGTGCTTACTTCGGTTTGTAGTTGTTTTAACTCTGCATTATATACCTGTTCACGCATGTTATACTCTTTGTCCAAACGTGGCGATGCACCGCGTATTTTCCAAGTGACGGGCAAAAAAACAGGCACGCCTTGGGTGAGCGTCATTATTTCAAGTTTCTTTGGGTTTGTTGCTATATTTTTAACAGCAACCGAAAAAATGGATATTTATGATGTATTGATGTCTGCTACAGGCACCGTGGCTTTGTATGTGTATCTTGCGATTGCGTTTTCACAGTTATACATGCGCCGCAAACTAGAGGCAACAAATACGCCGATTGGCTTTAAAATGTGGCTTTTCCCTTGGTTAACCTACTTAGTGATCTTTATTATCGTCGGTGCAATTATTGTGATGATATTTGAAGGCACTTACCGAAACGAGGTGCTTTACACGTCTATTTTGGCTGCGGTGATTGTTACGATGGGTATTGTAGCACAAAAATTTGGCATTGGAACCTCTGCCAAAGCAGTAGAGACTCAAACCCATTAAGCTTGTAGGCTAGTTGGTATATCCCAAATCTACAATAAACCAATGAAAAAACCAACCGTATCTTGCATACGGTTGGTTTTTTTGCGCTTAAATGATTTTTGATACCAAACGGTAAGGGAATTTACACAGTCCCGTGTTTATGCTTCATTGTCTGATGGTTGCCCTGTTTGGTGGATATCTTTGGTAGGGTTACCTTGGGTCACCGTACCATCATTTGAGGGCTTGCTATTTTTTGAGTTAAAGGCTTGATCACGGGCATCCGCATTTTCTAGCCACAAAGCATTTAAAATTGCCAATAATACTGCAAATCCCAATCCTAATACCCATGCAAAATACCACATAGTACGCTCCTTTTTTTAGTAGACCGTGTGGTCTTGTTCACGAATGTAAGCCTTGGTGACTTTGCCGCGCATCACGCGATATGCCCAACTGGTATACGCTACCACCAATGGTAGCAACAACACCACCGCATATAACATCACCATCAGCGTTAGATGACTAGACACACTATCCCACACTGTCAGACTAGAACGGGGATCAGTAGATGATGGCATAACAAATGGGAACAAAGAGACCCCCGCCGTCATAATCACCCCTGTGACTGCAAAACTTGAAGTCACAAAGGCAGTCAAAGTCTTATCTGCTTTTAGCAATAAGGCGGTAATGATGGGCATTACCACACCCAATGCTGGAAATGCCCATGCAGCGGGATATTTGCTAAAGTTTGCTAACCATGCACCTGATTGGCGTACCACGTCTTTTGCCATAGGATCGGGTAACGCTTGGGTATTGACCACCGAGGTGATGGCGTAGCCCTGAATAGACGTAACCCAAATACCTGCTACGATAAACAATATCACCATGGTGACGGCTGACATTGTGGTGTATTTGATGGTGCGCGCTTGGATATCACCCTCAGTACGATGAGCCAAATAGGCGCCGCCTTGGGTAACCAACATGGTTACACTGACCAGCCCACACAACAGTGCAAATGGGTTTAACAAAGCCCAAAATGAGCCTGTATAGGTTGATACCAAATTATTGTTAAAACTAAAAGGCACGCCTAAAAATAAATTACCAAACGCCACCCCAAAGACCAACGCAGGGATAAATGAGCCCGCAAATAACGCCCAATCCCAAGAATTGCGCCATTTTTTATCAGAAATCATACTACGGTATTTAAAACCCACGGGACGGAAAAACAACGCCCACAGTACCGCAAGTAATGCCCAATAAAACCCACTAAACGCCGTTGCATATACCAATGGCCACGCCGCAAAAATAGCACCGCCCGCGGTAATAAACCAGACTTGGTTGCCTTCCCAGTGCGGCCCAATGGTATTGACCACCACGCGGCGCTCATCATCATCTTTTCCTACAAAGGGCAGTAGGCTACACACGCCCATATCGTGACCATCCATAATGGCAAAGCCAATTAATAGCGCCCCAACCAATAGCCACCAAATAAGTTTTAAGGTTTCATAATCAAACAACATGGCTAACCTCCGCGGTTTGGGTAAGATGATGTTTCGTTTCGCCATCATAGCGACCTGTGCCTAAGCTTGCAGGCCCCAATCGGGCGTATTTGATCATCAAATACATTTCAATCACCAATAAGAAGGTATAAAAACCAACAAACCCTGCAAGTGATAGCCACACGTTAGTGACGCTGATATTAGAGACCGACAAATGCGTTGGTAGTACCCCATAAATTGTCCAAGGTTGGCGACCGTATTCTGCCACAAACCAGCCTAACTCAACTGCAAGCCAAGGTGCAGGCAACATAAAAAATGCCCAGCGTAATAACCATGGTTTTTGCATAAAGTTGCCTTTTACCGTTGACCACAACGCCACGACATACAGTGCCAACATCAAAAACCCTAAGCCCACCATGGTTCTAAATGACCAAAACATCGGAAAAATAGGAGGAATAGTATCGTCTGTGGCTTTTTTAATCATCTCAGGGGTAGCTTGGGTGACATCATTGGTATATTTTTTGAGTAATAAGCCAAAACCCAAATCTTTTTTTACTTTTTCAAACGCCGCCACCGTAGCGGCATCGTCCTTATTGGCACGCAGCTGTTCTAACAAGGTCACCGCTTGAATACCGTTGATGATACGCTTTTCGTTAAGGGCTTTGATATCATGAATACCAATAATTGGCGTGTCTAGTGAACGTGTCCCAATAACACCCATCGCGTACGGAATAGAAACTGCCCAGTCATTTTTTTGCTCGTGCTGATTGATGCCTGCAATCAAGTTAAAGTTGGCAGGGGCAGGTTCAGTTTCCCACATCGCTTCCATAGCGGCAAGCTTGGTTTGCTGGGCAAGCCCAACCGAATAACCCGACTCATCACCCAACACAATAGTGCTACAAATGGCCGCAAAACCAAAGGCGGCAGCCACTTGAAAGCTGCGTTTGGCAAATTCTATATCCCGTTTTTTGATTAGGTACCAAGAAGAAATTGCTAACACAAAAGTTGCTGCTGTGGTGTAGCCTGCCGATACGGTATGCACAAATTTATTTTGGGCGTCATGGCTAAAAATAACTGCCCAAAAATCTACCATTTCCATTCGCATGGTTTGGTAGCTAAATTCTGCACCTACGGGGTTTTGCATCCACGCATTGGCAACCAAAATCCACAAGGCGGACAAGTTAGTACCCACTGCCATCAAAATCGTCACCAACAAATGCTGACCGCGTGACAGTCTGTCCCAACCAAAGAAAAACAGCCCAACCATAGTGGACTCTAAAAAGAACGCCATCAGCCCTTCAATCGCCAAGGGTGCGCCAAAAATATCGCCTACATAATGAGAATAGTAGGCCCAGTTGGTACCAAACTGAAATTCCATAGTGATACCTGTGGTCACACCGAGCGCAAAGTTGATACCAAACAACTTGCCCCAAAAGCGTGTCATGTCTTTCCACACAGTTTTGCCCGTCATCACGTACATGGATTCCATAATGACCAATAGCCATACCATGCCAAGCGTTAGGGGTACAAATAAAAAGTGGTAAAGCGCTGTCACGGCAAACTGTAGCCGCGAAATGTCTACCAAATGCTCTGTAATCATATTATCTCCTTGGTGGTTACACCAATTTGCATGATGGCGGATTAAAAAAGCGCATCGATGCGTCGCTACTTATTTGTATTTGGTTTGTAAACATTATATGCTTTGGCTAACTAATCGCCCTGCGACATATTGTCGCAGCCAAATATAGCAACCCTGCGTTAAAATGCCAATTATCCTTTATAAAAGCCATTTTCCTATGCCCAATCATCTCAAATTTGTGTCAAAAGTCCCGTGGATTACCCGTTATACCTGGATTGCCATTATGTTGCTGGCATCGATGTTTGCCTCTCAGTGGGGGGTGGCGAACGAACAGATCAAAATTTTACTGATGATTAATGGGGTGTATGTACTGGCAGTGGCTTTGCCCCACGCGTACTATCGGCGCATGACCGAAACTAAGCTATTTTTGGGGTTTTTATGCGACTTGGTTATTTGGTCTGCGTTTATTTATTATTCAGGCGGTGCAAGCAACCCCCTTATTACGTTATTTTTGACCATTGTGGCGGTAGCATCAATTGTATTAAATACTTATTATATCATTGGCTTATCTATTTTATCGGTTATCTCTTATTTTACCTTGTGGCATTTTTATGTGCCGTTAATGGTGCATCATAACCACCAAATTGCCGAAAAATTTCACTTACTTGGTATGTTTGGCGTGTTTGTTTTTTCCCTCATGATGTTAACAGCATTAACCGTGTATTTCAAATCTGCTATGAACCGTAGTTATCAAGCGCTTGAACAAGCACAGCAAGCCATTCACCAACAGCGGCGGCTACTTGCGGTGAGCAGCTTTGCTGCCAATATTGCCCATGAAATGAGCACGCCCATCGCGTCTATGCAGCTGCTTACCGAAGATATGGCAGACCAGCTCGACGATGAAGATGAGTTATTAGAAGATATTCAGTTACTACAGTCGCAGATTTTGGTATGCCGTCAATCGCTTGACACCCTCAAAACCCATATTCAAATCAACGATGCCAAATACCAACAACAATTACCCAATAGTGTAAAGCACACCCGTCTTGAGCAATTTTTTCCCAAATTGATTGCTGAGTGGCGTTTTTTAAATCCTCATATCCACGTAGAAATGACAGCCATCACTGTACCAATCTGTGTTTACATTAACGCCGAACAGCTTTATTCAATTATGGTGAATATTTTTAATAATGCC
>CALAPG010000334.1 GCA_937889485.1 uncultured Moraxella sp.
GTATCGGGCAACCTGTGGGCTTAATCGTGGTATCGCCATTATCGGCACGGTAGCAGTTGGAGTCAGCGCTAGCAAGGGCAAGCACGCCTTGGGTTTTGACATCAATGACCGCGATGCCAATGCTACGCACCAGGGCATTTTCATACATCTGCCCTGCCACGCTTTGTAAGCTGGGTGATAGCAGGGTGTTACAGTCAACACTGGCATTGGGACTGTTGGTCACACAGTCTGCCACTTGCTGCGCTTTGGTTTGTACCTCAGGGTCAAGCGTGAGTGCCATGTTATAGCCGATTTTGATGTCTGAGCCGTCGATATTGATGCTGTTGATGGGCGGTGCCGTCAGTTTTTGCCACCAGTTGCGGGTGTCATTTTTTTGTTGGTAGCTTTGATAGGCATCCAGTAGTTGGCGGTCAAAATGGTTGGAATGAATATTGGATAATTCACTGTACATTAAGCCTAGATTGCTTGGCAAAGCAACCTCGCTGTTATTGGTGGAAGGAATGCGTTTTTTGGGGTCTTGGGTGGGTTTGTTTTGTAAGGTTTGTAATACGTCATTGGCACGGGTTTGCAGCGCTTGGGCGTTAAGGTTTTTGGTACTTGATGCAGTGGTATGTTGGTTATCAGCCGTTTGATTCACCACAGTCACCACGCCTGTAAGCGTCTTGACGCTGGCGGGGATGAGTCTTGGGTTGTTACATAGCTGGGTTAATGGGTCAGCATCGTCGTTATTGACACGGGTGCCACGGTTGTCAACGTACAGATAGCCTGTTTGGTTATCGGTGGTCTTGGCGGTTTTGAGGTACACACAGCCAGGTAGCCCATACCAAGGATTGGTTTGGGTCAGCCAGTTGGTAGGCATGTGGGCGACATTGGGGTCGTTTTGGTTACGACGGTTGGGCTGTTGCTCTCGCCACTGCAGCTGTAATAGCCGTTCGGGACTGGCCAGGGTTTTAAAGGCAAATAGTAACGCGTCTTCGCTGACTTGTTGCTCACACGCTTGTTGCCACAAGGCGGTGGTCTGTAGTTGGTAATGATTGGCAAGGCGTTTTTGCTGATACAGGGTGGTTAGGCTTTGATTGATTCGATTAATGCTGTCGCTAAAACGTGCTTGGGTGCTGGCTTTGCCAAAGTCACAGCGAGCCGTGCCTTTAATATTTAGGTTTGAATCTGGGTTGGCGCTACTGGCAGACGTGGTTGATTGGGCGTTGGCTTGGTTGACCACGTCTGCCATGCCAAGGTTGTCTACCAGTAAAGACACGGCTTTTTCATGGGCTTCGGCATTGTAGGTGGTGTTGGTCGCGGTTAACGGCGATAAATACCACACCAGCCAGCCAATCAGGGCAACCATAAAAACCACCAAAATCACTTGTAAATTGGTCAAGATGGTTTTGTATAACGCTTGGCTGATGCGAAAGTCCGTATGGGCAGTGGAAGTGGATTTGCCCGTTTTTTTACTGTTATTGGCATTGCTGACGGTTTTTTCTTGCAACATTTGGGTTTTGTTCATATCGTCATTTGGGTTTTGGTTTTCGGTCATGTTTAACCTATTAAAAAATGTATTTTGGTCAAGCTTTTGCAAAGAACCTAAAACCTATCTTGTCTAAGTTTAGGTGCGGCATAGGCTGTGGGTGTATTGGGTAATTGATATTTTGGCTTGCAGTTTTGATAACCCCATCATAAAAGCTTGTGTCGTTCTTAATCATTGATTCTCACCCAACATCAATTTCGGCTGAAATAATGCTAGGCTTAACATAATCGTATTAAGCCACAAATTACTGGTGCCATAACTTAAAAACGGCAAGGTCACGCCTGTGAGCGGTAAAATGCCCAAGTTGCCCGAAATGGTCACCAGTGCTTGAAACACCGTTAGCACCACCCAAAGCAAAATCACCCACGCCAGCAAAAAATAACCACCCGATAGCACCCGTGACTTAATTTGCTCACTGGCGTACGCCATCTGACGGCTGGCAATCAGCGACAGCCAGCCAAAATACACCGCCATCAGCACCACGCTTGCCCCCATACCCGTCACCGCCATCACCGAGGTAATGGTATAATCGCTTTGCATCTGTAGCGGTACGCCTTGACACCCTGCCAAGCGATAGCCACACCACGGAATATCACCAAACCCATACCCCAAGAGCGGCACACTCTCTCGAAACCAATGCAAAATCGCCATTTGGTCGTTGGTTGCCACAAACGGATTGACCCACGCATTGACGCGTTCGGCGGTGCGGTCATCAAACCCGCTTAAGTTGACCAGTACCATCATCAGCATCAACAAAATGGCAGTGCTAGACAACACCCCAAGAATATAGCCTCGCCCACCCATCTGAAAAATCTTGTTGGATAATGCCACACCCACCAAAAAAGTAAACACAAACAGCATGACCAACATCGTGCCTTTTTCATTGGCAATGGCAAGGGCAATAAACGGGATGACCACCGCAAATGCCAACAGCAGGGTCATTTTTTTTGAGCGAAAAAATAACTGGTTAATGAGCCCACGTTGGTTGATTGCCAAAAACACGCCCAAAAATACCATGAGCCAAATTTTGGCAAGCTCGGCAACCTTGGCGCTATCACTGTGAATCAGTACCGCAAGCCCCAAATAACCCACCGCAAAAGCCACTAGCCAAATTCTGGCATGGGTCACAGCGGATTTGACATTGCCAAAGCCACTGTGCAGGAGATTATTGGCAACCCAATTTTTGAGGGCAAGGCTCACCAAACTACTGACAGGGCGGGCAAGGCTGATAAACACAAAACACCAAAACACATCTTTAAAATGATTTAAAAAAATATAACGCAAAGATAAATAACTACGGGTACTCAAATCAAATAGCACCATCAAACCAAAAGTCACAAAGCCCACAAACAGCGGATAAATAAGCACAGACGACAGCAGTTGGCGGTTATCAGGGTGCGCCGCCATCCAGCGCCGCATGGGGGCAAAAATCATCAGCACACTAAAGAGCACCCCTACACAAAACACCGTGACACCCACCATCATGGGCAAAATCACCCCATGACTCACGCCTGCCAGCACCAGCCCCCATGCCACAAGCGCAAAGCCCACGGTTTGTAGCGGGTGATAACGCCGTGACAATGCCAACAACCCAAACGCCACCCAAGACCATATCATCACTTGGCTTAACATCCCTAACTGCTTAGGACTACCCACTAACGGCAATAAATCATTGGCTTGCTTTGCTTTGGCTTGGTTATTATTGGCGTCATAGATGCTTGCCACTTCGTTGGCAGCTTGGTTAAACAGCTTGGCAACCGCAGGCTGATTGGCAAACAGTCGGTTATAGGGAAATTTACGATTACCATCGGCAACTGCCAACAAGGACAAGGTGTAACTGGCTGAGTCTAGCTTGTCTGGGCTAAGACGCATGAGTTGGGTTAAGCTATCAAGCTGCCCTTGATCATCAAGATGTAGCCAATCTTTACGGCTACCCAATCGGTCGCTGGCTAGATAGGTTTCGGTTTCATTGGCAACAAGGTCGGTTTGGCGCTGATTGCGCTGCTGCGTCTGCCACGTCGTTGCCAAAGCGCTTTGTAATTGGTTTAAGTGGTCAAGCGCAGTACGGTTTAGCCCTGAGCTACCCAGCGGTGGGCAAGCGGTTAATGGGGTAAAATGACTGTCATTACGGTGCGTATACAGCGTGGATACGATGTCATCACCGCAGGTTTGGCTAAGCAGCTTAGGCTTAGTCACGCCATCGGTATAACTGGCTAATTCAAGCTGATAACGCTGCAGTTTTGGCGAATCCTTATAACCTGCCAGTAAAAACATCACTACCAGCAACAGCCACACCGCTGCCAAAAGGATCGCCTCACCAAACAGTTGGCTGCGAGGGTGGTTTTTTTGTGGGCGATTTAAACGTTGGCGAAAATTTAGCATGCACTCTCTCAACTGCAATCCATCATCAATGGCTTGTAACCAATCAAAAATTTAGTGTGGGTCAAATAACACCACGGTACGCGCCAACACATCATGTAAGGTCTGTTTACGCGCGGTAAACCACATAATAAAGGCAAAGGGCAATAACACCAATTTTAACAGTTCTCGAAACAACGCATGAAAAAATCCAATGCGTTGCCCCTGCATCCCAAACACCCACAGTCCCATGATGATTTTGCCAATGGTGGCTTGTCTGCCCAAACAGCTAAAAAAAGCCATGCTGACCACATATATCCCCAAGCCTAGCCCCAAAAGCGTGGTCTCAGTCAATGAGCGCACACCCAGCTGCTTGAGCACATTAGGAAGGAGCAATTGATACGCCAGCGCCAATAGCACCGCCATCACTGCCACATCCACCAAATAAGCCAGACCGCGACGCACAAAGCCTGCATACTGCATGCTGCTTGCCAGTCTACGGCTACTAGGGGGTAGCGCGCTAGTTGTCGCCATGGGCATGGGGGCGGGCGGGTTTTGTGGCAAAGTTGGGTGCTGCTGATGGCTTGGTGGCTCATACACTGGCATCGATGGTGCTATAAATGGCGCTGGCGTGGGCTGCTGCCATACGGTAGCGGCAGACCGCTGAGCAAATATATCAGCGCCTGTTGGTGGCGGTGGGGTATTTGCCATTGCTTCGCTTGTTTCGCTAAAATGGCGTCCGCCACAATTTGGGCACATCACAGCCGTTTTTGGTAAATGTTGACCACACCCTTGGCAACTCACTTTCATCGTATGACACCTTCTAAAACCGTAAATTTTTGTATGACGTTTTCCAATAGTCCAATATGGCATCCGCTAGGACCATCGCTACACGCTGATCACCTGCCTTTATCTTAGCCCCTAACCCAATCATAAGGTGGCAAACATGCTTCGGGTGCAGGGTTGATACCTGTGGTATGTTGTTCATCTATAATGGTCAGTACTTTTTCTGCCACGGGCACCAGCTCAGGATAAGTCTGTGGGTAGCGTAACATATTTTGACAGCGTTTTTCTTTTTCATCGGTGGTATAAAACTGGGTCAGCAGTGCCCCCACCGCGCCTGCATCGTCGCCTTCTTTGATGGCTAACGCGGCAGCAAGCTCTATCATATAGGTGTTGGGGTATTTGGCGTCATTTCTTGGGGTTTGCAGGGCATATAGTACAAAATTTTTGGCAGCAGGGTAATCATTTTTGACCAGATAATAGGCAAGGTTTGCTACATACTCACCTTGGTTGGGGCTGTTTTTGACGGCTTGGGCTTGTAAGTATAACGCACCTTGCGGGTCTTTTTTACGCCAAAAATAATTTTTTGCGGCATCGTTAAACTGTTTGGCAAGGTTTTTATTGACAGGTAGCTGTGCAAAATACCCCATATCGGTGTCGCGAAATGCTTGTATGGAGGCAGCTTGTGTGGCGGCTATGTCTTGACGATAAGCCACGGTCTGTAGCGATTTTAGGGTGGGCTCGCCTGTGCTTGCGATGTTAGCCACCTCCTCAAAAAACGCAGGCGGCATGTTAAGTGCATTGGCATATAAGACGGCAGCGGCTGATTTTGCTCCAAATACACTGTTAGCCGATTGGCGGTACTTGTCTAGCGCCACTGCCATGTCTGATTTGGCTTTTGGCAATGAGTTAATGACGGCTTGGTAGGAATTTGGGTCAATGGGCTTGGTCGCTTCATTGTTATTAAAGTTGTTATTGTCGTTATTGTCATTTTTTGCGGCGGTGGCAGTGGCACGATTGCTTGCGCGGCTGGATGGCTGGTCACTTTGATGGGCTGAGAGTGTGGCAACCCCATACCCTCCCGCTGCCAGCACCATAGCGGCAGCAGCGACAAGCCCCCATTTTTTGGTGGGTTTGGCGGGTTTGGGGGCGGTGGCAGCCGTGGTATTGGCGGGTGACTGTGGTATGGGAGGAGGCATTTTAGGGGTAGGCGTCTGTGCCTGACGACTGGCAAGACTGGCATTGAGTGACTGCTCAAAATGGCGATTTTTTGCCAACGCCTCACTTTGAGATTGTTTAAGAAGGTTGGGCGCAACCGCTGAAGTAGTCTCACTCATCTGAGTATTCGCTTCAGTCTGTGTCACTGCTGACGGCACGGCATTGAGCCAAGGATTACTTGAATAATTGTTTTGGGGCGAAGCGGCTTCACTGGCGTGGGTTGCGGTTTTGGGAGCTAGCAAACAGCGATGGCAAGGTTTGCCCACAAAATGAATGTGACTGGCATCGTCTGGGTGATTTTGACAAGCCGTAAATTGGCGCTCGCTGATTAAAGTTCTAAAATGGATTTCCCACGCTTGGGCGCTCGGTCTATCCTCAGGATTGTGCGATAAAAATGCTTGATCAAACATGGCGCGGGTAGTTTCATCAAAACAATAATGGATACTGGCTTTAAGCGGCGCTATCTCGCCATGCGCTACCAAACCATAAGCATACAGACGTTCTTTAATAAAGTGATCAGTGTCTCGATTGGCAAGGTTTTTTAGGCGATCGGATAAGGGAATAAAATAAAAAGGATGAATACCATTGTTTAATATTTTAAACAGCTCAATAGCAAGCACAAATCGGTCGTGTTTTTCATCCAACAGCGCGATATCTTTATGCAAGTGGTACTCTGGGCTGGTCATTTCAGGCGAGATAACAGGGCTAGGATACACCTTGCCATCGGCGCGGGTGATACGGTAACTATCGCAATCGATAAACCCGACAATAAAGCCTTTATAGTCATCATCTCTACCCGTATTGGGCTCGGGCATCAGCCGAATATTTTGTTCTTTAAAATCAATAAACGCATGACCATGGGCGTGTAAGTCTGCCATCAAGGCACTGATATTAGCGCATAACTGCACGCGGTAATTCAGACTTTTTTGGTAATCGGTGAGTCGCTCGGCTTCTCTTGGATAAATAAACGGATTGAGCGAGATAGAACGGTCAAAGTCTAGCTCAGGCATGGCATAACCTATCAGCTGCCCACGGTCATCCATAATCAAGTACTGCACCCACGCAAACTGGGTATAACCCACCCCACCGATTACCTGATACACATGCTGCGGTGGGCGTTCAATCATGGTTTGTAGTTTGGATAAAGACGGGTTTTTGTTATCATGCGGGTGTTTAAAAATCTTTGCCACCAGCGGCTGCTGTGACACAGGCGTACCAATGCGGTATACCACGCCCATGCCCCCACTGCCAATTTCTTGGCTTGGGTCAATGGTGATGGGTATGTGCTGGTGGTTGACTAACAGATAGGGCATATCACTCTCTAACTAATCAGAAAAATAATGGTGACAAATAGGAATTTATGGGGCGACTGGCGAATCTTTGGGTACATTTGGGGTGGTCGCGGGCAAAAAATATACCTGAATTGCCGATAATGTGTCCCCTAACTGGGTAATCTGCTGCGCCAATGCAGGCGTGGTTTCCTGCCCAATAAGCTCTGCCATGCCGCCTTGTATCAGCACTTGACTATGAGCTGGGTCAATCACAAAATTAAAGCTTAGATTTGGCTCATACCCAAACGCCACGTCACAGTATTGATAATCGTGATCGGGCAACTGGTTAATCCCCCATGATTGATATTGGGAGAATGACGTTAGCGCTACCACTTGGCAGTGAAATTGATACTGATAAGACACCCGCTCTTCAAACGCTTTATTGCTAGAAATAGCACTAGCCGTGGCATGATTAAAAGGGGCGCGGTTTGGATTGATAAGCGTGGTCGTCACCATGCCACTTTTACCATCAAAGAGCGGTAAGCGGCGAATATTTGCTTTTTTTTGTTTGGAGTTGGGAATTGCCATTAGTACAGGCAACACAAACTGTTCACGGGGCTTGATCACCAAAACAGCGTTATTTAAGGCATAAGCTTGAGATGGCGGACTCAGCATCGGTACGGGCAAATCAGGCGCTACGGCAGGGGCAACAGGCGCTTGTGCTTTAATGAGCCCTTGATTGGGTAACCACTGCGCTTTATTAAGCCATGCCAACGTTATCACGCCCGCCACCACTACCAGACTGGCAAACAAGGCAGCACTGCGGCGCTGCTTAGTCGCTGGGCTAATCGGTCGCGATTGCGGCAACGGTTTTGGGGTGGTTGGTGGCACCTTGTCAGTGTCAGTGTGAGTCGCTAGCGGCGCTCGGATAGTTTGGTTTGTCCACACGCTGCTTTGGCTGTTGAAAGCAGGTGGGTGCGCTGCCTCATCCATAATAGGCTCAATAAGCGGCTCTATCGCTTGATAAGAATCAAGACAAAACCTTTTTGCCGTACATCTGACTGACTGCGCATTTTTTGCTATTGCGCATACTACTTATTGATTAACATGTTGTCACAACTATTGGGTGACACATGAAATTCACAACTGTCTTACTTACCTCCACCGCAATCATTCTTGGAGGCTGCTCGACTGCCGCAAAAGACATCGCGCCAACCTACGTTTCACCGATCCAATATCAGTCC
>CALAPG010000335.1 GCA_937889485.1 uncultured Moraxella sp.
GGTGCGATACGGGCTTGGTTACCCATACACAGTGAACAACCTGGCATCTCTGTCCGCGCGCCTGCTTGGGCATACACGTTGTACAGACCTTCGTCCATCAACTGGCGAGCATCCATTTTGGTAGGCGGTGCAATCCATAGACGGGTGGTCAGACTGCCTGCTGGTACTTCTTTTAACAGCGCGCCTGCCGCACGGAAGTGACCAATATTGGTCATACATGAACCAATAAACACTTCGTCAATTTTATCGCCTGCAACGTCAGCCAAAGTTTTGGCATCATCAGGGTCATTTGGGCAGCAAAGAATTGGCTCTTTGATGGCGCTCATGTCAATGGTGATGTCGGCAGCGTATTCGGCATCGGCATCGGCACGTAGTAG
Organism: uncultured Moraxella sp.; assembly: GCA_937889485.1. GTDB lineage: Bacteria > Pseudomonadota > Gammaproteobacteria > Pseudomonadales > Moraxellaceae > Faucicola. Next base: position 378 of record CALAPG010000335.1, read on the forward strand.
GCTTGGGTTGGCAAGCCACGCTTCCATACCTTTGATACGGCGCGCGATGGTACGGGCATCGCCGTAGCCTTCAGAAATCATCCATTTGAGTAGGGTGATGTTAGATGTTAAGTATTCTTTAACCGATTCTTCAGACAGTGTAATAGTACAACCTGCCGCTGAACGCTCTGCTGACGCATCTGATAATTCAAATGCTTGTTCTACGGTCAATTCTTCAAGACCTTCAATCTCAAGGATACGACCGTTAAAGACGTTTTTCTTACCTGCTTTTTCAACCGTTAGTAAGCCTTCTTTGATGGCTTGGTAAGGGATGGCATGAACAAGGTCACGTAGGGTAATACCAGGCTGCATCTCACCCACAAAGCGGACACGCACTGACTCTGGCATATCTAGCGGCATCACGCCCGTTGCCGCGGCAAACGCTACCAAACCTGAACCTGCTGGGAATGAGATACCCATTGGGAAACGCGTATGTGAATCGCCACCTGTACCCACGGTATCAGGCAATAACATACGGTTGAGCCATGAGTGAATGATACCGTCACCAGGACGTAGGCTCACACCACCACGATTCATGATAAAGTCAGGTAGGGTGTGTTGGGTTTGTACGTCAATGGGTTTTGGATAAGCGGCAGTGTGACAGAATGACTGCATCACAAGATCCGCTGAGAAACCAAGACAAGCCAAGTCTTTTAGCTCATCACGGGTCATTGGTCCTGTGGTGTCTTGTGAGCCCACTGTGGTCATTTTTGGCTCACAGTAAGCACCAGGGCGTACGCCTTGACCTTCTGGCATACCACAAGCACGACCTACCATTTTTTGTGCCAAGGTAAAGCCTTTGCCTGTATCAACAGGTTGCTCTGGCGTCGCAAACACGTCTGATGCGCCTAGACCTAAATATTCACGGGCTTTGTTAGTCAGACCGCGACCAATAATCAATGGAATACGACCGCCTGCGCGCACTTCATCAAGTAGTGTGGGCGATTTTAGCTCAAACGTTGATAGCACTTCATCTGAATCGTGCTTGGTGATTTTGCCATCATGTGGGTAGATGTCAAACACATCGCCCATGTTCAGCTTGCTCACGTCCACTTCAATTGGCAATGCGCCTGCGTCTTCCATGGTATTAAAGAAGATTGGGGCAATTTTACCACCCAAGCACAGACCGCCAGCGCGTTTGTTAGGAACGCCTTGGATGTCATCGCCCATCAGCCATAGTACCGAGTTGGTGGCTGATTTACGGCTCGAGCCTGTGCCCACAACGTCACCTACATACGCAAGCTGGATGCCGTCTTTTTTCATCTCTTCGATTTGTTTCATCGGACCGATGACGCCATCTTGGTCTGGATGGATGCCTTCACGGGCATTTTTTAGCATGGCTAGGGCATGTAGTGGAATATCAGGACGTGACCAAGCATCTTGGGCGGGTGACAAGTCATCGGTGTTGGTTTCGCCCGTGACTTTAAAGGTTTTGTAAGTTGATTTTTTTGGCACTTCTGGACGGCTAGTAAACCATTCTGCATCCGCCCATGATTGTAATACTGCTTTGGCAATTTCGTTGCCTGCATCGGCTTTTTCGGTCACATCATGAAACGCATCAAAAATTAATAGCGTATGTTTGAGTGCTTCGCCTGCGTCTTTGGCAAGCTCTTTATCATCTAAGGCTTGAACCAATGGCTCAACGTTGTAACCACCTTGCATTTGACCCAATAGTTGGATGGCTTTTTGCTTTGAAACTAACGAAGAGGTGGCATCACCTTTGACGATCGCGGCTAAAAATGCCGCTTTGACGTAAGCTGCTTGGTCAACCCCTGGTGGAATGCGGTTTTCTAACAAATCTAAAAGATACGCATCTTCGCCCGCTGGTGGATTTTTTAGTAGTTCTACCAAGTCAGCGGTTTGCTGCTCATTGAGGGGCTGTGGCACCACACCCTGTGCTGCACGGTCTTCAACGTGTTTACGATAGTTCTCTAGCATGAGTCATCCTCTTAGTCATGTAAGATTATAATATTAACCATGCGGTGGTTGGTAAGTGACCGTCAAACAAGACAACTATTATTTGAAATGGCTACTAGCCTGCATGGCTATGGCTCGAAAAAGATTTAACCTTCATAATATACTGTAATTGTGAGAAAATGTTAATGAGAAAATGCGATTTTAGATCG
>CALAPG010000336.1 GCA_937889485.1 uncultured Moraxella sp.
CACCGGCTTGTCACGAAAGCTGGAGACCATGGCCAGGATCAGCGGCAAGTCGGCACTGGTCTCCTCCACCTTGACGCCCCCCACCACGTTGATGAAGACATCCTGATCCGACATCTGCACGCCGCCATGACGGTGCAGCACGGCCAGCAACAGCGCCAGCCGGTTGTGCTCGGTGCCCACCGCCAGGCGGCGGGGATTGGCCAGCTGCGAGTAGTCCACCAGCGCCTGCAACTCGACCAGCAGGGGGCGCGTGCCTTCCCAGATCACCATGACGATGGAGCCCGGAGCCTGCTCCTCCCCGCGACTGAGGAAAATCGCGGAAGGGTTGCTCACCTCCTTCATTCCCTGCCCGGTCATGGCGAAGACCCCCAGTTCGTTAACCGCACCGAAGCGGTTCTTGTGGGATCGCAGGGTGCGAAAACGCGAGTCGTGCCCGCCATCCAGCAGCACGGAGCAGTCGATGCAGTGCTCCAGCACCTTGGGGCCCGCCAGGGTGCCGTCCTTGGTGACGTGGCCCACCATGAAGATGGCCACATGATTCTGCTTGGCATAGCGTGTCAAAATTGCTGCCGACTCTCGAATCTGGCTGACACCGCCTGGAGCGGATTGTATCGCCTCAGTAAATAACGTTTGAATGGAGTCTATCACTGCCACCGCTGGCTGCTCTTGGGTAAGCGCTTGGCAGATGGTTTCTACGTTGGTCTCAGCAAGTACTTTTAGGCGATCGTTTGGCAATCCTAAGCGGGTGGCACGCATAGCAACTTGCGATAGCGACTCCTCACCTGTAACATATAAGGCACTACCTGCCAAATTATCGTTACTTGCCATGTGGATGGCGGTTTGTAATAAAATCGTGGATTTACCAATACCAGGGTCACCGCCAATGAGTACCACCGAGCCTGCCACCAATCCACCGCCCAGCACACGATCAAACTCGCCCACCCCTGTGGGTAGCCTTGTATCTAGTGACATGGGTACGGCATTTAAAGGGATAACGGCAGACTGCTCACCTGCGTAGTTGGATTTTTTGCCTGTTTTGTTGGTGGGCTTATGGTGCGGCATACTCAGTGTGGGCGCTTCTATAAGACTATTCCATGCCCCACACTCAGCGCATTGTCCTGACCATTTGCCAAAGTTTGCCCCACATTGTTGGCAGATATAAGAAGATTTTTTTGCCATTTTTAACTCTTTTTTAATCATCTATTATTATTAGGTTTTTACCATAAAAAATGCCAAAAATCGCCCGCGTTTTAAGGCAAAAACTTAGGCTAAAAGCCCTGCTATCGGACAACTTTTTAACGTAGAAAATTAACGCAGAACAGCAAGACTTAGCCATTTTTTATACAAAAGCCAACCAAAATTGCTTTAAATTGAAATTTAAAGGGGAATTATCAGCGATTTTACGTAAAAAATTTATCGCTTATCCAATCATAAACCCAATAAAAAACAAACCCATACACCAAAATCATGAGCGTAATAGAGATATCCAACAAAAAAGCTTGTAGCAAAGTAAGCCTCATCACCCACATCACCAGCGGCAAGGTAAAGAGCAACAAGCCACCTTCAAACCCCAAGATATGCAAGGCGCGCAGCCAAAGAGGGCGCGCAAGCTTATTGCCTGTGAACACCTTATCAAACAGCAGGTTATAAAAAAACGTCCACACCATTGCAATAATAGAGATGGCAATGAGCATGAACAGCACTTGACCGCTATTCGCTACAGGGTGAATGCCCACACCCCATATGCTGAGTAATTTTACCCAACCCAAAGACAGTAATACCGCCAATATTTCAAATAACATGGCTTGAAACAGGCGCTGGCGTGTGGTCATTTGCTACTTTCTCATGTTTTTGCTATACCACAAAGTTTTCGCCTAAATAAACTTTACGTACCAGTTCATTTTCTAAAATATGTTCTGAGCTGCCCTCAGCGATAATCTGTCCTTCGCTCACAATATAAGCATGCTCACAGATGGCAAGGGTCTCTCGCACATTGTGGTCCGTTATCAGTACACCAATGCCACGCTGTTTGAGTTTGATAATCACTTCTTTGATATCGCCTACCGAAATCGGGTCAACACCTGC
>CALAPG010000337.1 GCA_937889485.1 uncultured Moraxella sp.
ACAAATTGTAATCTTTTTTTTGCTATAAAAAAACCCATTAGCGTTGATGGGTTTTTTTGTGGGTGCCTAAAATCAGTGTACCCGTAGCTTTTAAACCATTTATTTACACATTTTTTGGCAAATTTTCTGGCAAGTAGCAGCGCAAGTAGGCGATTACCGCTGTGATTGCCTCTTGACGGTAGCTGTCAGTAATTTCTTGCTCAGAACGGTAAGCTAAGATAAATACCCCATTGATAATACCGTAAGCAACCAACAATTGCTGATAAATTGTATCTAAAGCAGGCATTTTATAGTGTTCTGCCAGTTTGTTATACACCATCTGGCTGATGCTTTTCTCAATTTCGCTACCAAAGGCGTTGCCTTCAAAGTCTGGGGTATTGGTTTCATAAATCAAACGTGCCACAGTTGGATCAGCTTGAATAACTTCCACACCTGTGTCTACCATGGCAGTGATATAAGCCTGCCAACGGCTAAATTGTTTGGCGTCCACCGTTTCTAGCTTTTTGAAAATTTCCATGGCATTTAAAAAACGAAGTGCCAAGAAAATTGCTTCCACATTTGGGAAAAAATGGTAAGCAGAGGCGCGCGGAATATCGGCTTTTTCACAAACATCGGCTAAGCTAATCTCGCTGATTGGGCGGGTCGCGCTCAATTCTTTGGCAGCGGCTAGCAATTTTTGACGGCGAAGGCGTCCTTGCTGGCTAGTAAATTTGAATTTATTGGGTACCAAGCGGCGCGCCAGCTCAGAATCCACCAATACATCTTCGATTTTTTCATCATAAGTACTTGACATAATTACATTACTCCAGATTAACTATTGATACAATTTAATTTGCGCCCGCACCAACCCGTGGTCTGTGGGACGTTGTTCAAACACAAATTTGAGGTGATCATTAAAATAATCTACCTGCAATATTTCACCAATATGAAATTTACTATTGGCTAAAAACTGTTCAGAAACCAAAATTTGGTCTAATACTTCTGGCATACCTTGGTGAATATGGGTATATGCCATATCCTTGAGCCACGGCATACGGGTCTGCACCGTAGAGGCATCATACAACACGATATCACGCATGGATTTGTCATAAAAAACCTCGCCCGATTCGCTTAATAATTGGCAAGTAACACTTTGCATCACGTCATTCATATCCCCCAATAACATCAGCGGATGTTGATTGTGAGAAAGGCGCTCAATTACCACTTGGCGGATACCAGCGGCTTCTGCCGCGCGCATGCATAGACTACGCAGCTTGGCGCGCACCCTTACCAAGGGGTCATTTTTATCCTCAAGCGGTTCACCTTGGGCATTTTCCCAAAACTGGGGGCGTTTGCTTTTGAGGTGCGCCACAATTACCGTCATTATCATGCCGTTTGGTAACCGCACTTCTGCTAGCAGCGGCGGGCGGTTAAACTGCTGATATACCCCCATATCGGGTATTTCAAGCAGGGCTTTGGGGGGTACTTGCGTTAGGAGCGTGGTACTAATAATCTCAAACCGTGAGATGAGCCCCACCGCTGGTGTGCCTGTTGCACCCTGCCCGTGCGTCAGTGGGCTATTTGCCTCATTACTTGCTAACGGGAAAGCTACATGATAATCCTGCATTTGTGCTGCTTGGCATAACGCCATCACCGCTTGTTCATCCCATACCTCTTGGCAGCCTACGATATCTGCTTGTAACTGCCGAAATAAAGGCGCTAGGGCATGAATTTTTTGCTGATACTGTCGGTCGCTATAGGGCTCGGTATTTTTATAAAACACTCGATTGGGCAAGGCAAAGTTTAACAAGTTTGCAGTAGCCACTATAAATTGATTATCCAATTTTTTATCCTCGTTGTGTATAAAAACTTACCAATATTAGACACAGTGTCGAACAAGGGCGACATTATACATTTTTTAGGGAAAGAACGGCAATTACCTATGCTATTTTTTGTCAAAATATGGGTGTTTTTACTGAAAATACATTAACAATGTCGAATTCTTAATTATAAAACCCTACATTTTTTTATATTATTAATGAAATAAAATCGGTTGTCGAGTCTTTTATATAAAAATTTTGTAAACTTATCAAAACTTTTTGTAATATATTGAAAGTCTGTATAACGGGCGTTGGTAATGGGGGCGGCTTTGTTGTTGTTTTGGTAGCTATGAGTTTGAGGATAGCTGGGTAATGGGGTGAGCAAGGTGTGCTGGCAAGTGTAAAACAAGTGTAAAAACGGTGGCGCATGACAGGGTAATGCGTCACCGTTGTGAGTTTGTGTCCATCCAAGCTGCTTGCTGACTAGCCGCCTAGTGACTAGCGCCTAGCATGATGAGGCACTGCTTGGTGGTTACATGGGTTCAAGGGCTTTTAGTTCTCCCACCAAAACGGATAACCAAGCAAAATTCATATCTGCTTCCACCCCTGTGGGCGGTGCTAGCTGTGCTAAAGTTGCCGCATGCAAGGTGGTAAAGGCTTCTATTGCCGTTAATGGGGCGTTTTGGGTCAAAAATTGACCTGCATAGCGGCGGAAAGTGAGCATAATGTCGTGACGAAGCGCTTGGATTGCTCGGCTTTCCCAATAGGTATCCTGCGGCAATTGCTGTGCTTGCGCCATTAGCCAGTCAATTTTTAGGGCTTCATAGGCTTTAAAATAGACCTTGGCAACCGCATCGGCTGGCTGGTTGTTTTGTTTGGCAAACCAGACGGCGTCCAAAATTTGCGGTGATACTGCCAGTACGGTGGGTAGCTGTTTTACAGTGTCACCCAATGCAAGTTGGCTGGTATACGCGATAAAACGGCTGGTTTTTGGGGTCTGCTGTGCAAGGTTTGCCGCTAGTAGGGCAACGCCTTGACCGAGTTGTTCGGTTAAATCGGTCACGGTAAAATTTTCCCCAAACTGCTGAATAACCCAATACATACTTTGGATAATGTCTTCTCGCAGCCGCAATTCCATCTCTAGTTGTGTAGTTGCATCTATTTGATTGTCTAGGGTTTCTATAAGCTGCCAATGAGCACGAATGTTAAACACATCTCTTACCACACTATAGGCTTTGACCATGGTGGCAACCGACACGCCCAACTGGTCAACCAATTGGTAAACCAATTCTATCCCCAAGCGATTGACTACGCTATTGGTGAGATAGGTGCTGATGATTTCTCGATGCAGGGGGTGCGCGGTCATTTGCGCAAAAAACTGTTGTGACAATGTGGTTGGGAAATACGCGCAAAGCTCTTGGGCAAAGTAGCGCTCATCTGGCAAGTCTGACGCCAATACATTGTCATATACCCACATTTTGCCGTATGCCATTATTACAGCAAGCTCAGGATTGGTTAAGCCTTGCCCCGCTTGCTGACGCGCCAGTAGTTGCTGATCGCTGGGTAAAAATTCAATGCCCCGATCAAGGCGCTCTTGCTGCCCCAAAAATTGCAAAAATTTTTGCTGCAGACCCAAGTTTTCAACGCCCGCTTTGGCAGATAGCTCGATGGCTTGCGGTTGTAGGTAGTTTTGTCGTAGCACCAACTTTGCCACATCATCCGTCATACTCGCTAATAAGGCATTTCGCTGTTTGAGGGTCATATCGCCCTGTTCTACAATGTTGCCCAATAAAATTTTGATATTGACCTCATGGTCAGAACAATTGACGCCTGCGGAGTTATCAATTGCATCGGTATACACGCGCCCGCCTTGCTGCGCGTATTCAATGCGCCCACGCTGGGTCATTCCGAGGTTGCCGCCTTCACCAATGACTTTGGCACGCACTTGTTGCCCATTAATACGCACGCTATCATTGGCGCGGTCGCCCACTTCTAGATGGGTTTCGGCATCACTTTTTATATAGGTGCCGATGCCCCCATTCCAAATAAGGTCAACAGGTGCGGCTAGCAACGCGCGAATTAACTCATCAGGGGTTAGCTGGTCTTTGTCAATCAAAAAGACCGCTTTCATCTCATCGCTAATGGCAATGGCTTTATCTTGGCGTGAAAACACGCCGCCGCCTGCACTGATTAATGCAGAATCATAATCTGCCCAAGTGGAGCGCGGCAACTTAAATAGACGCTGTCTTTCGGTCAATGCGGCCTCAAGGTTATGGGGCATCGGGTCAATAAAGATGTGTAAATGGTTAAAAGCCGCTACCAGCGCAATATTGGCAGATTGCAGCATACCATTACCAAATACGTCACCGCTCATATCGCCAATACCAACCACACGAATTTGGTTGTTGGGGTTGTCGGTATTTTGAATATCTTTACCAAGCAGTCTAAAGTGACGTTTGACAGATTCCCAAGCGCCGCGCGCGGTAATGCCCATGGCTTTATGATCATAGCCCACCGAGCCGCCAGAGGCGAAGGCATCGCCCAACCAAAAACCATATTCTGCCGAAATAGCATTGGCGATGTCAGAAAAACTTGCCGTACCTTTATCGGCAGCTACCACCAGATAAGGGTCATCTCCATCGTGGCGCACGGTATTGGGGGGTGGGACGATTTGACCGTCTACGACTTCGGCCAACGGCTCACCGTGGAAGGCGGTTTGGTCTTCGAGGTGCTGCCGCCGGAGTGGCGGCCACTGCTTCAGCAGCTCGGCCTGCTCTAAGAGCCCCGAGCGTTCTGCAAGGGGATGGCACCCTGTGGGCACCATCCCCCTGCTGTCAGGGTGGGGTCGCTTCGCTGCGTCAAGCACCGAATCGGAACCCCCAAGGGGGCCCCCACGATTCGCCGCTTGACCCCTCTCCGCTCCTGCTCTTAGCCCCCCGCAGGGGCTCCAACTTCCGCAGGAAGTGTTAGGAGAACACTTTGCCGCCGAATCCTGCTACTCTCAGCAGATACGAACGGCAAGGAGCGACCACATGGCTCTGTCATTTACGCTAGCAATCGACAAGATGCAGGCACCCGCGATCGGTCGGGCAGCAGGGCATAATCTCCGCCTCCACAGCACTCAGAGCCAGCTCAGGAAAGAGGCATGGTTTACGCCGCAGGGACGTCATCCGGTCGAACCGTGGCGGCCTGAGCTGCTGGAAAAAGCGCAGGGTCTGGCCAAGCGCAAGGATGCGGTTTTGGCGGTTCAGTTCATCGTCCAGTTGGGCAACCAAACCGATTGGCGCCACGAACCGGAGCCGGATTTTCCCGAGGGGCGGCCTATAGAAAAAGAGCAAGTTGCCGCTGCGATGAACCGAGC
>CALAPG010000338.1 GCA_937889485.1 uncultured Moraxella sp.
TGATGTTGTTAGCAATCGCGGTGCTTGGATTCACTGCGATGCAGATGACCGCAGTCAAAGCCACCGATGAGAGTTTGATGCGTACCCGAGCCTTAACCGTAATGCGAGGCGCTGCCGAGATGATGCGCGCCAATGCCGAGGGCATACCCGCATTCAAAACAGCGATTAACGGTACCGCCACCACAATCACCAATACAGATACCAGTAATGTGGCTATTACCAAAGATAGCTGTATAAGTGGCGGTACGCCCGCTAGCTGTACCATCAAACAACTGGCTGTCAAAGACGCCTTGACCGTCAAGCAATATGCCACAGACAATGAGCTTAGTGTGGGTATGGCAACCTGCCCAAATACCAGAACCACCGTCACCAATGCGGACAATACGACCACGACCACAACCAGCGCTGGACAAGACCGCCAGTGCCTGATTGCCAGTTGGGGCGATACCGACCCTATTTTTTTAGATACCGCGGTAGCTACAGATACTACCAAAGATAAACCCTGTGCGGATGAAGACGGTATCTATAGCAATGGTGTTCAGTGCTTTATCATGGAGGCGTATTAATGACACATTCTCATCGTTATGCCAAAGGCTTTACCTTAATAGAACTCATGATATCGCTGGTACTAGGGCTACTCATATCCGCGGCGGTCATGCAGGTATACTTGACCAATGCCAAAACATCCGCTACCCAAAAAAGTGGCAGTGAGCTACAAGACGCGAGCCTGTTTGGCATACAACAGCTTGAAAGCCATCTACGGCTTGCCAACCTAGGTAATCCTGTGGATGAAATCACCAATGATACACCCAAGGGCGGCATTGTGCTGTCACTTACCAATATGGGGCTGCCTGAAGAAAATACTGAATACCCAAAGTTTTTAACACATACAGCAGGCGATAGTGACTTTACCAGCGCCTCTAGTATTGCGAGCGTCAATAGCGACCAACTGACCATTCAATATAAAAATATTACAGGCAAAGTTCTTAGTGACTGTGAGAGTGCTGATGTCTTAATTGGAGATAGTGCTGATGTCTTAAATGGAGATACCGTCATCGAGCGATATTTTATTCGTGAGAGCCTACCTGATAATAAAAATGGCTTGGTATTGGCATGTGATGCAGGTCGCCTCGATAACAGCGGCGTGATAACAAGCTATGCCGCCTCAGACCCAAAAACTTTTGGTAATAATGGTCAAGAGTTTATTATGGGCATCGACCAGTTTAAGGTATTACTAGGTACACAGACCCATGTAGCAGGTTCGGCAGGCGTGATGCGTTATTTGACATCTGCTGACTATCTCAACAATACAACAACCCCCGCACCAAAACCCGCCATTACCGCTGTCAAGATTGGTTTAATTGTTAGGGGTAGTACGCCTGTTGTGGGCAGTAGCACCAAAACGACTTTTTCATTATTAGGGCAAAATCACACCCTAAAATCGGGTGAGCCAAATCAAGTACGCACGACCTACGAATCCACCACATTATTACGCAATGCTCGCGTGGTCAATGTGAATACCGCTATCAAGTAATGAGTGAAACCATGAATAATAAACCAGTATCTCCTCATTCTTTTAATACGCTTCATACAAGGGTGAATCAGCAATCTTACTCAAGCCATTACCAATCAGGTGCCGCACTGATTGTGGTATTATTGTTTTTGGTCTTGATCATGCTGGGCGGTGTCATGGCAGTGCGCCAAAGTAGTACCGACCTAAAAACCGCTACCGCAGACCAAATTAATACCTTGTTATTGCAATCGGCAGATAGCGGCAACCAAAAACTAGAAGCCATGGTCAATGGTGCCCCAACTTCTCAAGAATACAAAGATATTACCAGTGCCGCTGGCGCCATTGGACATTTTTTATTAAGCCCTGATAACCAAAATCATGAGTTTATCTACTGCTATAATCCGCGAGAAAAAAATTACTTGGCAAATAACGCCAGTATCAGAAAACCAAACGGCACCCACTGGAGTAGCCGCGAAAATGGCTATTGTGATTACACCAAAGCAGATAGCTACAGCAGCGCCCGCCAAACCTCAATGACACAAATGAGCGTGGCAGTAACACCCCCTAGCACCAATGTAGAGGCGTTTGGTCATATGGTAATTGGTAAAGAAGTAGAAAACCGTAGCGCCAAAAAGTTTGAGTTTGATATACGGGCAACCTCCGCATTGCCTTCGTATGCCGAACCTAAATTTGGCTCAGATAAATGCTTTGAACAAACCAGTATCCCTGCCAACGTAGCAAGCGGCAAGTACTCTGTGGTTGGCTGTATGAAACAGGCAAATACCCCAAGCAAGATGCTATATCAAAAAGCGGACGTACAAAACTTATCAAGCGCCACGCAATGTATTCCTTTTGGTAGAGGGTCATTGTCTGACCAATGTAACTTGACGTCTGGCAGTTAACACGCTACGTAGCTAATCAGATATAAGGCAAATAAACCATGAAAACTTTTAATAAGCGCAAAAAAATGATAAATAACCAGTCAACGCCTCGTATGAAAACCCCTGTCAAGTACCTCATTGTGGCAATGGCTGCCAGTATCATGACACCTATATCTCAGGCAGATGTCAAAAATAAACAAATTGGCGATTTGGAAATTTATCAGGCAGCTACCC
>CALAPG010000339.1 GCA_937889485.1 uncultured Moraxella sp.
GTATTTTCATCTATTAAGCGGTGAAGATGTGCTGCTTCAAGACTTTGAAGTCATTGAAAAAAGTTGGCAACGTGATTTTAATTTTGCCATGATGATGACATGTGCCCTTGCCCCACAGTATGGCTATCGTTTTATCATGGATAGCCCACATGCCGACACGGCTTGGCAGCGCAACATTGTTGGCAAAGTGATGACCAAGGTGCAGCAGGGGTTCGTAAAATTAATCCGCTATGATGAGCCAATCTATTTTGGTTCGCAGTGGTTTTCGGTCACGCGAGATGATTGGGCAAAGATATTGCCATTTACCCAACCATACCGTGAGTTTTTTGCCAAAAAGCTAGTGCCTGATGAGCATTTTTTTCAAACCATCATCACAAAAAACCTTGCCAGTCAGATTAGCCCAAGTCATGATAATAGGCGACGGATTGTCTTTGATAAAGCGGTCAACAATGGCAATAGCCCGATGTATCTTGATATCGCCCAGCTACAGCAGGCAAAAGCGCAAGGGTTTTGGTTTGCCCGTAAAGTCACAGCTGACACTGCCAAACACTGGCTGATAGGTGAAACATCATGAAGTTTTCGGTACTCATGTCGCTATATGACAAAGAACGCCCCGAGTATTTGCTGCAATGTTTTGACAGCTTAGCGAGCCAAACCTTGCCAGCGGATGATATTGTGTTGGTGCTAGATGGCGTGATTAATCCTGAGCTGCAAAAGGTGGTCACCGCTTGGCAATCCAAATTACCGTTCACTATCATTGCGTTACCCCACAATGTTGGGTTGGGTAAAGCGTTAAATGCAGGGCTTGCGCATTGTCAACATGACTGGGTGCTGCGTATGGATACCGATGACATCTGTGTGCCCAATCGCTTTGAACAGCAAATTAACTTTATTCAACAGCATCCCGATATTAGCGTTTGTGGTGGGCAAATAATTGAGTTTAATCATACCCCAAACGATGGCGTGGTGGCTAGAAGCGTCCCAACAGCCCATGCTGATATCGTGGCGTATGCCAAATCACGCAATCCCATCAATCACA
>CALAPG010000340.1 GCA_937889485.1 uncultured Moraxella sp.
AGGCCGACAACCTATTTCGATGCCGAGGATGCGCGGCAGTTGAGCCAACCGCAGCACGACCGGCTCGCGCGCCGCCGGCTGGCGCTGTTGCTGGATGGCAATACCTCTGCGCATTTGCGTTATATAGGGCGGGTGAATCGCTAAGACGCTCAAGAATTAAACGCTGCGCCTATGCATTTTATGGTGCGCTTAGGCACTTTCAAAAAATCCCTCACAGATATCTTTGGCAGCCTTGTGCATATCAGGGACAAAACTAACCAAGTCGGCAAGCGACTTTCGCATTTTTGGGGCAGTGGTATAAAGTGAGCCAATATAACGCCCTTGGGTATCATTGATTGCCACGGCAACCGACACGGTTTGTTCGATATATTCTTCATCAGACACACCATATTGCTGGTTTGCCGTCTGATCAATGCTTTGGTTGAGTGCGCCAACTTCGGTTAGGGTGGCAGGCGTAATAGCAGTCAGTGGTAAATGCTTAATCAAGCTTGCTCTTTCTTCTTTTGGCAAGGTACTAAGATAAACCTTACCTGCTGCCGTGCACCACATCGGCGCGGTGGAATCGGTGGGCATATACACTTGCAGTGCAGATGGGCACGCCACGCGGTCAGTGTAGACCATATTGACATAATAAGGCACTGCCATGCCACAAGTTTCGCCAATTTTGTCTACCAGTTTTTGTAAAATGGCATGACGCTGAATAGCAACCTGCTGGCTTTGCCAAAGATGAATTGCCATATGCCGCGTACGCGAGGCGGGCACGATAGTGCCATTTAAGTCCACGCGCACAAACCCCTCTTCTTGAAGCTGTTGAATGAGGCGGTGCATGGTGGGTTTTGGAATGTCTAAAATCTCGGACAAATCCAAAGGCGATAACGCGCGCTGGGCGGCAGATACCGCTTCAATAATTTGTAATACACGGGTAATAGAAGAAACTCGAGCCATTATCGTTGTCTTTTAAAAATAATCGTAAAAATGCCTAACACTTACCCTACCTTGACTCAGCGCGTAGCTAAAAAGATTTTTAGAACCCGTATTTACAACGTCTTTGCCTTGTGATGGTGTAAATACAGGTTATTAAGGGCGAATTTTAATGATTATAGCAAATTTTGCTAAAATGAAATGCGCTAATTTACGAATGTAATTGTGATAGCGTGCAATGTTAGGTAATATAATCCCATTTTTGCTGTGTAAGGAAAAAATGCCGCTATGCCGCGTTTTGTGAGTTTTAATATCAACGGTCTAAGAGCTAGACCACACCAACTAGAAGCTGTACGCGATATCATCATGCCTGATGTCATTGGGCTACAAGAAACCAAAGTACATGACGAGGCATTTCCTCGTGCAGACGTTGAAGCACTGGGTTATCACGTAGAATTTTTTGGGCAAAAATCCCACTATGGCGTGGCATTACTATCAAAACAGCCCCCTATTTTTGTGCAAAAAGGCTTTCCAAATGAGGGGGATGACGCGCAAAGACGTTTTATCCATGCGCGCTATGACTTTAACGGCAAAGAGATTGACGTGTTAAATGGCTATTTTCCACAAGGCGAAAACCGCAAGCACGAAACCAAATTTCCCATGAAACGCAAGTTCTACGCGGATCTGACCCAATATATCTTGACACTCAAAGACCAACAGCGCAGCCTTATTTTGATGGGCGACATGAACATTGCCCCGCAAGATGTTGATATTGGCATTGGTGAAAAAAACGCCAAACGCTGGCTATCGCAAGGGACTTGTTCATTTTTGCCCGAGGAGCGCGAATGGTATCAAGCGCTACTTGCCAGTGACCTACATGACACGTATCGCCAGTTATATGCTGATAGCAATGAACGTTTTAGTTGGTTTGATTACCGCTCTAAAGGCTTTGATGATGAGCCAAAACGCGGCTTGCGCATTGACCATATTTTGATGAGTGCAGACTTAGCCGCCAAGCTTAATGGTGCAGGCATCAGCTATGAGCTTCGCGCCATGGAAAAACCCAGTGACCATGCGCCGATTTGGGCGGATTTTTTAGATTAGTATGTGATGATTGTTGAATATTCAAGGAGTAGGATTATGGCTGTTGGCAATGTCGAACTTGTCCCTTTACTGCCTGTCAAAGGCATCAAAATTGGTATCAGCGAAGCGTATGTTCGCTACCCAAACCGCAAAGACTTGACCATCTTTGACATTGCAGAAGGCGCAAACACCGCAGTGGTCACCACCCAAAACCAATTTTGTGCCGCGCCCGTGCAGCTCGTGCGCGAGTTTGTAACAAAAGCCAACCCACGCTATCTCCTCATCAACACAGGCAATGCCAATGCTGCCACAGGGGAAGATGGCAGACAACGCGCCTACGCTACCTGTCAAGCCTTGGCAGATAAAACAAGGATTAATGTTGAAGGCGTTTTACCCTATTCCACAGGGGTGATTGGTGAAGCCCTGCCAACTGATAGAATCATCGCAGGGCTGGATGACGCATTAGCCAATATGACCGATGACAACTGGCTAGAGGCTGCCCACAGTATCATGACCACCGATACCACCCCAAAAGGGCATAGCGAGCAAGTCACTATTGACAAAATTACCTATACCGTAACAGGTATTAGTAAAGGCGCTGGCATGATACGTCCCAATATGGCGACCATGCTAGGGTTTGTTGCCACCGATGCCACCATTGAACCCACATTATTGCAAAAAATTCTCATCGATTTGACCAATCAATCGTTTAACCGCATTACCATTGATGGCGATACCTCAACCAATGACTGCTGCACTTTGGTTGCCACTGGCAAAGCCAATCATGAAATAATTGATAGTGAAAACCATCCACATTTTGCCCAATTGTATGAAGCGATAAAATCAGTGATGTTAAAAATCGCGCAACTGATTGTCCGTGATGGCGAGGGCGCGACCAAGTTTATCACCGTCAAAGTCACAGGCGGCAACACGAGCGAAGAGTGCGCCAAAGTTGCCTATGCAGTCGCTCATTCGCCATTGGTAAAAACCGCGTTTTTTGCCAGTGATCCAAACTGGGGGCGTATCCTAGCAGCGGTGGGGTATGCAGGGGTTGACCTTGACCAAAGCAACGTCAATGTATCACTCGATGAGGTGCGTATTTGTGAACGTGGCGGCTTGGCACATGACTATACCGAAGCCCGCGGCAGCGAAGTGATGAAACGCCCCGAAATTACTATCCATATCGAGCTTGGGCAAGGGCA
>CALAPG010000341.1 GCA_937889485.1 uncultured Moraxella sp.
ATGCAGATGCTTGTACACAGCGCAAGATGGATATGCGCAATAAAAAAGCACCTAGTCATAAACTAGGTGCTGGTATTTTGGTAGGCGCGACTAGATTCGAACTAGCGACCCCCACCATGTCAAGGTGGTGCTCTAACCAACTGAGCTATATGCCTAAAACTACTGTTATTAGTAGGTTTGCTATTATACCAAAAAAAAACAGTTTTGCAAGGGATTTTCACACATTATTCATGAATAATTTTTGGCACAACAACAAGCGCGCTAAGATTATGTTAAGTTTGCCGCGTTACCATACTCATTAGTACCCATCGAATGTCATATTATTGGTAGGTTTAAGCCCTACGCTGCATGGGTACAACCGATTATTTTATCAGCCACCCATAGGAGAAACCATGAAAAAATCACTGATTATTACAACGATGCTGCTATTAGGATCACTGGGCGCTAGCAGTGCATTTGCCAGTGCCGATTGTGTAGCACACCCAAAAAATGAGCAGATTCCTCAAGCCGATTTTCAAAAATCCTTAGAAAAACAGGGTTTTAGCGTTAAAAAATTCAAAACTGACGGTAATTGCTATGAGTTATATGGCAAAAGTCCTAAAGGTAAAAAAGTAGAAATGTATTTTGATACCAAAACAGGCAAAATTGTTAAGTCTGAAATTGAATAACAATGCCTTAACCTGTTGTTGGTCATGTTTCACCACAAAATCACTGCAGCCCCTTTGTGGTGAAATAACCAACCTCTATTTTATCAATTTACTAACTTGTGAGCAAAAAAGATGACTGTAACAGTAACCTCACTGCAAACGGTACGCGTTTGGGATATTTGGGTAAGACTTACCCATTGGGCGGTAGCCGTGGGCCTTTTTATCAATTTATTGGTGACTGAAGACGGTAGCGACGCCCATGAATATGTGGGTTATGCGGTGATGGGTTTGGTCGTGTCTCGTCTGATTTGGGGGTTAATCGGCAGCCGCTACGCGCGTTTTAGTGACTTTTTTCCCACGCCCGCCCGTATTAAACAACATTTAGATGATGTAAGCGAACATCGTTATGCCATGCATTTGGGGCACAATCCTTTGGGAGCGTTGATGATGTTTGCGCTTTGGGGGGTAATTATGGGTTTGGGGGTGACAGGTTATTTACAAACCACTGATCATTTTTGGGGCGATGACTGGCTACAAACGCTGCATAAGTGTTTGGCTTATAGCTTGTATGGATTGGTGCCCATGCACGTGGCAGCCGCGATTATGATGAGCAGATTGCAACGCCAAAATCTGATAAAATCAATGATTACGGGTAAAAAACTGGTGGACAATTCCTTTACCCCTTTGGAGTAATAGATGACGCGTATTTTGTTGATTGAAGATGATGCTACTATTGCAGATGGCTTAATTGCTGGTCTATCGCAGCAGCACATGATGGTGGACTGGTTTGCTGATGCCAAGCAAGGTGAAATGGCGATTCATGAAGGGGTCTTTGACGCGGTACTATTAGACCTAACCTTGCCACGTGGCGATGGTATGGCTATTTTGTCCAATTGGCGCCGCCAACATATTGACACCCCCGTCCTTATTATCACCGCACGCGATGCCATTGCCAACCGTGTGGCAGGACTCAATGCAGGGGCGGACGATTATTTGGTCAAGCCGTTTGCGCTAGATGAAGTCATTGCCCGTTTGCAGGCGTTAATTCGTCGTAGTCAAGGACGCAGCCAAACCGAAATCCGCTATGGCGATGTCACATTTTCACCCCAATCTCAGCAAGTATATTATCAAGATCAATTGGTTGATATGACAGCCAAAGAGCTTTTGGTGCTTGAGCAGCTGTTAAGCCACCCCAAACAAGTGCATAGCCGTGCTAGCCTTGAAGACAAGCTCTATGGCTGGCAACAAGACATTGAAAGCAACGCCATAGAGGTGCATATCCATAATCTGCGTAAAAAGCTGGGCAATCAGTTGATTTTAACGCGCCGCGGTATTGGCTATTATTTAAACCCTGCTCTACAATCTACCCATTGACCCTGTGATGAGTCGCCTGATATGCCCACACCCGTACCGCCCTACCTCACTCAAACCCCTAACACAACTGGCACAGCAACTTACAGTATTCAAAAACGGTTATTGACCTCTTTACTGCTTGGGTTACCGTTACTATGGCTAATTGTGACTTCAATCTCAGTATGGCGTTTGGCGCATGAGATTAATGAAATTAATGACACCCAAATTACCCAGCTTGCCCGCTACTTAATTGGTATATCGCAAGCAGTCGATCTGACGGCGCGTGACAATGAAATTTCGCCCAAAATTTTTAACTTAAAAAGTGATTTATTATCGGGGGATTTGGGAGAAGCTGAAGATGACTACATGGGTTTTGCGGTATGGGATAAACGCGGCAAGTTATTGATGGCAGATGACAACGGGCGTTATTTTTCTTTTTTGCCCAATCATCATGGTTTTTTGGATAATGCTAGCAAGTATCAAGAATTAAACCCGTTTAGCCACACTTGGCGGTTATTTTATGTGCACGATGCTGCCACGCAGCATGTGGTTGCCATTGGACAAAATCTCAAATCGCGTCAGGAGATTATCTATAAGTCGCTTGCTATTCAGCTGATACCTGCGCTGATTGGGATTGCTTTGTTGATTGTATTGACTTGGGTTGCGGTTCGCCGCGGGTTTGCTCCACTCAATAAAATCAGTTTGGCGCTGACCAGGCGAGACCCGCAAGATAAAACGCCTTTATCAATGGCAGTGCCCCTCGAGATTCAGCCGCTTGTTCAGGCACTCAATGATCTGTTTGATAAAGTTGCCGATGCCCTCGCCCGCGAAAAACGTTTTACCGCCGATGCCTCTCATGAGCTACGCAGTCCGCTAGCTGCCATCAAACTGCAAACCGATGTACTACAGCAAGTGTTATTACACGCCAACTTAACCGACCGCCAACTTGACCCATTGCTCAATCATGTGATAAAAATTAGTGGCAGTGCCGATCGCGCGAGCCATTTGGTTGAGCAATTACTCATCCTTGCCAAACTGGCGCCACAGCAAGGTTTGGACGATGCCAAATTTGAAAAAATTGATTGGATGGCATTGTCCGATGAGGTGCTTGCCGATGTCAATCGCCACGCCCGTGAGAAACATAGCCAGCTACGCCGCATTGTTGAAATTGTTGAAGGGGTTGAAAATGAAACTTCACCGCTGCTAGCGCTAACGGGCAACCCTGTTTTAATTGGGCTTATGCTAAGAAACCTACTCGACAACGCTATCCGCTACGCCCCAGCCCATAGCCTAATTACCCTTTCTTTGAGCAGCAATGCCATCAAAGTCATCGACACTGGCAATGGCGTCTTAGAGGCAGATTTAGCTAGGCTTGCTGAGCGTTTTTATCGCCCAGCAGGGCAAAATGAGCTTGGCAGTGGGCTTGGTTTGTCCATTGTATGCCGCATTGCCGAGCTGCACCAACTACAGGTATCAATGGCAAATGTGGTTGACGCTGGCAAAATAGTCGGCTTTGAAGTCACTATTTCTGCGCTTTGCCAGCAAGTTTAGAACCAATTAGGAATATACATGTCATCGGCGATTGGTTCACGTTGATAATTATCATTATGCTCACGCTCAGGCAACACCACCGCCTCACGCTTGATTTCTTCATAGGGAATTTGTGACAATAAGTGTTTGATACAATTAAGCCGCGCTTTTTTCTTATCGTCACCTTCAACCACCCACCAACGCGCTTCTGGAATATGGGTGCGCTCAAACATGACTTCTTTGGCTTTGGTATAATCTTCCCAACGCCGCCGTGATTCCAAGTCCATCGGTGAAAGTTTCCACTGTTTGAGGGGGTCATAAATACGGCTCATAAAACGTGATTCTTGCTCATCGTCTGAGATAGAAAACCAATACTTTATGAGGCGAATGCCTGAGCGTACCAGCATGCGTTCAAATTCAGGCACCGATTCAAAAAATTCTTCATATTGCGCGTCACTACAAAAGCCCATGACGCGCTCTACACCAGCGCGGTTGTACCAACTGCGGTCAAATAGCACGATTTCGCCCGCGGCTGGCAAGTGTGCCACATAACGCTGAAAATACCACTGGGTTTTTTCACGGTCGTTGGGTGCTGGCAGGGCGGCAACTCGGCAAACACGCGGGTTTAGGCGTTGGGTAATGCGTTTAATTGCCCCACCTTTGCCTGCAGAATCACGCCCTTCAAAAATTACTACAATGCGCTCGCCTGTTGCTACGACCCAGTCTTGTAGTTTAATAAGCTCTTTTTGTAAGCCAATGAGTTCGTTAAAATAAATGTGGCGGGCAAGTTTTTCACTGTCGCTTAGCGGGCGTCCATCAAAGCGCAAGTCTTGTAGATAATCGTCCATTTCGCTTTCAATTTCTTCATCATAGCTGTCTATTAGGTCTTCGTACATTTGCTGGTTAATTTTGATAGATTGGGGTTGGTTTGAGGCATCAATGGGGGGAATTTGTGCCAGTTGCTCAAGCTTATTGGCAAAATTTTCTGTATTTTTTTCAATGCTTTGTGGGGGTGTGACAGGATATTGCTGCATATTGGTTCACTCTAAACAATTGGTAAGTTTTTTATTGTATGACAAAATTATGAAATTATGATGATAAGTTCGTCAATTTTTTTTTATCTATTTAATTGGTTATTTCATCGAAAAGTGTCATTTTTATTGACCAGTTATGTTAGTTTTATTTCTTTATAAGTATATAATTGTTAAGAGATTATTACTTTTTTATTCCAAATCCTCTTGCGCTACAGTGTAGGCATCTTTTAAGGATTCATAGATATGAGATTTATTTCTAGACAATGTGTGAGGCAGCTCACAACGATGTTGACTGTGTTGTTAGGTGGGATAACCAGTACTTATGCCACCGTCACATCGGGGATGGGTACATTTACCTTAGATGGCGGCTCTCAAGTGACAGGCACGACGGCATCAGGTAGCTACACGGCTGCTTCAGTGCAGGACGTACCGAAACAGGTCTAAAAATCACCGACCGTATCAATAACAAAACATCGCTCAAAGCCGAAGCGGTTCAAACCAAAGATGACACCAACAATACCCAGCGTCAAGGTGCGACTGTTAGCATTGAACGTAAGTTAACCGATGTCTTAACAGGTGAATTGGGTATTCGATATTATGAAAAAGATGCCAAAGCCGCTTCTACCAACTACCAAGCGGTGCCTAACACCGACACAGACAACCAATCCTTAAGACCGTCAATCACCAACAATGACAGTCATTATCAAGGTACCACCCTGCGCGGCAAATTGACGGCTGACCTACCAAAACTCAATAAATCTAAAGTGTTTGTTGAATATGAGCAAGACATTGATGACAGTGGCCGTAATGCTTGGAGCGTGGGCGGTGAAACATCACTGATGAACAAAGGACGCCTATACGCGCGCCATGAGCTTGCCTCAACCTTGCTTGGAGATTATGGTCTAGATAGTCATGATGAACACCAATCCACCATTGTGGGTGTGGATGCCAATTACATGAAAGATGGTCAAGTGTTTAGTGAATATCGTGTCAAAGATGGTATGTCTGCCCGCGAAGCTGAAGCCGCTATTGGTTTACGCAACAAATGGAAAGTTCAAGACGGTTTGTATATCAACACCTCGTTTGAACACTTAGAATCCCTTGAAGGCAAAAACAATAATACTGCCACCGCAGCAACGGTAGGTGTCGATTACCTTGCCAAAGACAAATATAAATTCACCACACGTGCCGAAAAACGATGGGGCGAACAAACCGACACGTTTTTACACAGCTTTGGTTATGCCAATAAAGTCAATGACGACATTACCTTACTTGCAAAAAACACCTTCACTTTACAAGAAAATAACCAAGACAACCGTGAACGAAAAATTGACCGTTTCCAGTTGGGTATGGCATACCGTGACTATGATAGCAACATCAGCGACCATCTGGCAAAACTTGAATACCGTTATGATAACAATGGTTTAGATACCACGAGTCCTTATAAAAAAGAGACTTATATCGCTTCTTTACACAGCAATTATCACCCTGTACGCCGTCTGACCCTATCAGGTCATTATGCGGGCAAATACAACGAACTCACCTCAGATGATATCACCAGTAATACCATCACTCACCTAGTATCTGGTCGCGCCATGTACGATATCAATGAGCGCTGGGATGCAGGTATCCAAGCGGGTACCATGTGGAGTAACAATCACACCAGCAATTACTTGTTAGGGGCAGAAATTGGCTATAGCCCGATGGCAAATCTATGGGTATCGGCAGGCTACAACGTGAAGGGTTATCATGATGACGATATTGCCAGTGGTAGCGACACCCAGCAAGGGGCGTATATACGCTTACGTTTCAAATTTGACGAAAACTTGTTTGACAAAAACCGCCCTGCGGTTAATAGTCGCTTGATGGCTAATGAAGAGGCAGCAGTTAAATGACAGTAAAAAATACCACGCCAACCGCCATCCTGCCGCCACCGCCTAGCCTAGGTTTGCTAGCGGCAATTACAATAACATTAAGCGTCTGGAGTGGCAGCGCTCAGGCACAATTAGCAAGCCAAGTATTGCCCGTCAACTATCAGGCAGGGACTTATTGTCGCAGTGACAGCGATGCCATTATCCCCAAAGGCACGCAGCATACCCATTTTGTTGCCGATATTGCTTGTATTCGCCAACAATTGCAGCCTTACCAAGCAGACAGTCAGTCTACCCACACCCGTTTTCAAGCCTATAAAGCCAATGCGTGGCTTAGCTACGTGGCACATGAAGACAATGAAGCCAGTCTGACCAAAGCAGGACACTATGCACTAAGCGAAGCTTTGAGTATCCTTGAAGCACTCAAAACCAACCAAGTCGATAAGCTACCACTGACAGCTGATATCCCACCAACCTCGGGATTGCAGCGTCCTGACCTTTGGGCAACCCTCTTAACTATCAAACAAACCCCTGCATTTGCCCCATTGGTCAAAGCGGTTGCAGACAGCGAGGTCAAACTTATTTGGGCAGAAGCGGAGTTTTGTGAGTTTGGTTGGCGTCATTCGCGTGAGCACTACAGTGCAGCGGATCGCTGGGTGTCTGCTGCCCAGCTCACCGCAATCAATACACAAGGGGTAGATAAAGCAGACTTTGATGGGCTAAAACGTCAGTACCTAGCCCGTTTGATGCCGCTTGCAGGCACCGATGCCAGTCATACGCTTTGCCGTGGTACAGCGCTGCCGTATGTTGAACTGCCCAAAGTGGTGCCTCAGCCTTCCTTGCCTGTTGTAGCGCCTGTCCCTGCTCCTGTAGTCACGCCCGCCCCCATTGAGCTTGAACCTGCGATTGTGCACTTTGCTTTGGATAAATCCAACTTAGACCAAACTTCTCGTCAGCTGATTGATGGGTTTTTGGACAAAGTCGCGAGCTACCCCAATGCCAACGACTATAGCTTTGGTCTATACGGTCATACCGATAGCCGCGCCAGTGTCGCTTATAACAATGCCCTATCTAAGCGGCGCACGAGTGCTGTGGCAAGTTACTTGGTGGCTAAAGGCATTGACAGCCACCGTATCAGCGAATTTGCAAAAGGCAAAGACCTCCTCAAACGCAGTGCCAACGATGTGCAGTCACACAGTCTTAATCGCCGCGTTGAAATTCATCTGTTAAAAAATGGGGTGGACGTTAGCGCCACCCAGCCGCTATTTTTGCAAACACAATATGACGACCTAAAACCAGAAACCACCTCGCCTTAAGCGAGGTGCAGGATTTTTGGCTAAAATCGCACCGCACCGTCAAAACACCATCCAACAAAAAAAGGGTTAGCAAATGCTAACCCTTTGTTCAAATAGTGCTATCTCAAGCAAATTATTTGATTTTTGCTTCTTTGAAAACAACGTGTTGACGCACAACTGGATCAAATTTTTTGATTTCCATTTTGTTTGGCATAGTACGTTTGTTTTTGGTAGTGGTATAGAAATAACCGGTACCGGCTGATGATACTAATTTGATTTTATCACGCATGGCGATTGCTCCAGAAACATCGATGATGAATAATGACGATAACTAAATAAGGGAATTCCCAAGCTTAGATTTTTTCGCCACGAGCACGCATATCGGCTAATACTTGGTCAATACCAACTTTATCGATGATACGCATGCCTTTGGTTGATAGACGTAAACGCACAAAGCGGTTTTCGCTCTCTACCCAAAAACGATGGTTATGAAGGTTTGGCAGGAAACGACGGCGGGTTTTGTTGTTTGCGTGAGAAACATTGTTACCTACCGCTGGGCGTTTTCCAGTCACTTGGCATACACGAGACATGGCGGACTCCTAATCGGTTTTGCATGAGGGTGGCTCATGCCTATCACGGCTGATGACGCGATACCTCACGGTATTAAAGCCATCAGGGCTAATCTTAACATGATTTTTTATCGCCATGGGTCACCTGACAGTAGAAAATGGTCTTATCTAACCGTCGGTCATGCCGCTAAAAAATCGCGGGTAAATTTAAAGCCGCTATTTATACCATATTCACCCTAAAAAAGCAACGAGCAAATTAATTAATCAAACCAAGGATAGCTGGGATGTGAAATAAGGACGGCTAGTATATGAAATAGGGTACGAAAATTGCTGAAATCACTGGCTAAATGTGATAATATTATTTCTCTGAAATTTGCCTTTATGTGATTAATTTTCCCTTAATAAGAAAATTAACAATATATTATAGCGAATTATATCAATAATTCGATTTTATTTTGCATTTTTTATTGCTGTGTGCTACCGTTGATATTGGATATAGCTTGTTAGCTATTTTGATAAATATTGGTAGCAAAGGCTTAGGAGTGACCCTTTATGAGTGTAACCCAACTTCAGCAGCCACCGACTGGCCTACGCCAAAAAATCCAAGCGTTCTTTGCCTTGGATATGGCAGGTGGTATTGTGCTAGCCGTGGCCGCGCTTATCGCGATGTTAGTCGCCAACTCACCATTACATGACTGGTATGAGCACTTTTTGCACCTACCAATTGTGGTTCAAGTTGGTGATTTTGTATTGGAACAATCATTACTGCATTTGATTAATGATGGACTAATGGCGATATTTTTCTTCTTGGTTGGTTTAGAGCTTAAACGCGAAATTTTAGTGGGCGAGTTGTCAGATGTCAAAAAAATCATTTTGCCTGCCATCGCTGCGGTCGGTGGTATGGTGGTACCGGCGTTGATTTATGCAGCATTTAACTACCAAGATCCAAACTTGTTAAAAGGTTGGGCCATTCCATCGGCAACCGATATCGCTTTCGCGCTCGGGGTATTAAGTTTACTGGGTAGTCGTGTACCGTTATCGCTGAAGATATTTTTGGCCTCAATTGCGATTTTTGATGATATCGGAGCAATTTTGATTATTGCGCTGTTTTATTCAAGCGGTTTATCAATGTCAGCCTTGGGTTTAGCGGCTGCGATGTTAGTGCTACTGTATGTGATGAATCGCATGAATGTGACACGTATTACCGCGTATGTAGTGGTGGGATTGGTACTGTGGTTTGCGATGCTAAAGTCTGGTATCCACGCGACCATTGCAGGGGTACTGTTGGCGATGTTTATCCCGATGACCAATAAGGCACACCCAGATGATTCACCGTTAGAAAACTTGGAGCATGACTTGCAAGACACGGTGAATTTCTTGATTTTACCGATTTTTGCGTTTGCCAATGCCGGTATTTATTTGATGGGTGATAGTGGTTTTTCCTCATTAAGTCATAGCGTACCTGTGGGTATCACGCTGGGTCTATTGCTTGGTAAGCCAATTGGGGTAATGATATTTAGCTGGTTAGGGGTGAAGTCAGGTTTGGCAAGTTTGCCTGCCGGTATTAACTGGCGTCAAGTATTGGGTGTGGCTATTTTATGTGGTATTGGCTTTACCATGAGTCTATTTATCGGTGGTCTGGCATTTGCTGGATTGGAAGTGAAAGCATTTGATGAACGCCTTGGTATTGTATTAGGCTCAATTGTTGCCGGTATTATCGGTTACGTGTATCTAAATAAAGTGCTACCGAAATCCAATGACACGGTGTTACTACACAGTCGTGACCATACGTTTATTCCATCGGACACCACGCAACAATAATCCAATAGCAATACATTACATAGTGCTAACTTAAGCCAACGGATTATAGCAATTAAGATTGTTA
>CALAPG010000342.1 GCA_937889485.1 uncultured Moraxella sp.
TGACCAAAAATAGCAACTTCGGTGTCTTTCACTACCATTTCCGCTGTACCAATCGGATCTGTGATGATTCTTTTGGTTACGCCGGCAATCGTAGATGCAATTGTATCAGTTGCAACCGATAAATTGCTGCCCAAAAGACTGGCACGTTTTTCTAGGTCACCTTCACCTGCTGGGCGCACCACGATAGCTTTGAGCTGTAAGCCATTGCTTGAGGCAGGGCGGCTCATCAATAGGCGCGCCAAAATGCGACCGATACGACCAAAACCGTACAGTACCACATCAGTAGCAGGGACGGCTTCGCCACTCGCAAAGTCATCGGCTTTTTTGCCCGCTTTAACCGCGTGAGCAAGGTCAAGCTGGGTGTTTTTGAGGTCTTTGTCTGCCAGTGCTTGCGCCAATGCCAAGCTATCTGCCACTGCCAAACCGCTTTGGTCATGTAAGGCAATGAGTTTGGCAAGATTGAACGCAACACGTTCACCCAAGAAACTGACGGCAACGTCGTTGTTGGCTAGTTTGTTTAGTGTGACTAATAACGCCGTGGCATCATTTTCTTGCGCTTTGCGCGTGGTAAGGCGGTCTTGATAAATATTGGCAGACATAGGATTACCTTTGAATAAAAAAAAGTTATATAAACGGTTATATAAAAAAAATAAACGCCTAAATTGTAAGGGAATTTAGGCGTTTTGGCAATGTAATTCACAGGCTTATTCGCCCTTGCCAACGCATTGTTAGCAAATTCAGCCAGTTAGCTGGCTGGCTCTGGCAAGAACAAATATTACTTTTTGCCATGCTGAGGGGTTTTTTCAAGTTTGCTGATGTCGTACCCTTGTGATTTTGCTTTGGCAACCAATTGTTGGTAAGTGGCTTCGCTTATGGTTGGGGTACGGGATAAAATCCACAGGTATTTTTGGTTGGGTGTGCCAACTAAAGCATGCTGATAGTTACTGTCCAAATCCAGAACCCAATAATCTGCTTTGCCTACAGGTAGCCAGCGTAGTCCTTGTGGCAAGAAGGTGACTTTAAGTTTGCTGCCGCTCTCGCCGTTTTTGGTGGCTTCGCCAATGCTTTGCATGGTTTTGCCATCTTTGTCCACACATTGGTTGTTGACCTCAACCGCGCCTGTGGGCTTTAGGGTATAGGTGGCGGTGACATCACTTGCGCAATGACGCTGAAAATACATGGGCAGGCGGGCGATTTCATACCACTTTCCCATGTAACGGTTGAGATCCACCTGTGCTACCGCTTGGGCGCTGCCTGCCCCTGTTGGTTTGGCAGTGGACTGGGTCGTTGGGGTGGTGGTACACGCGGTTACCGCCAAGGTGGCACCCACCAATCCTATGATAGCAAGGGTTTTTGGCTGCCAGCATTTGGCAAGTAAGGTAGTTTGTTGTTTTGATGTTGCCATGTGATTCTCCTCAAAAGGTGGTGATACAAGCAGACTGTTACCTAACTAACAGCCGCTAGTGCTCGTAGCCGCTACTACTTGGCGGACTGTTTTATTTGTTACGGTTTTTATTGACTAGAATTGTCGTTGGCTATCCTTACTGTAACAAAACTGTCGCTGATTTACCGTATGGTTAAGTTAACTTTATGTAATTACCTGTACCAGTGAGCCTATTCTAAATACGCCAAACCTTTGGCTGATAACGCTATATTACTGGCTTTGGCGCAAGTAGCCTTATCCCTGCCACGCCCATGGCGTTGTGCTGCCACGCCATGCTCATATCTGCCAGTCCCACTCCCCCCAGTGCAAATACAGGCACATCGCTATAGTCTGCCAATGCGCCAAACGCCTGCCAGCCTATGCCACCTTGCTTTGGATGAGTCGGCGTGGCATTGACAGGTGATAAAAAACAGCCCATTACGCGATGAGTTTTTGCCAATTCATTAATTCTACTTAGGCTATTTTTATCGTGACAACTGGCGAAATAGCGCGGTTCTTTGGGTAGTTGTGCAAAATCTACGCCCATTAATTGTTGATGATTAAGATGTATTATCTTATTGTTGTCAGACGCTAGCGCCAAAAAAGTGGCGTATTGAATCAAAGATGTCGTGTCATTGCGTTTTTTTTGCCATGCTTGAATGACTGGCACGGCTTGTTGAGGGTCGAGATCGGAAGAGCACACG
>CALAPG010000343.1 GCA_937889485.1 uncultured Moraxella sp.
TGCCAGTGGCAGCCGCCCACGCATAGCCCCTGCGTGGTGCTAATTTCAAGTTTGGCGGCTTGGCAGCATTGGCAGCAGCTAGTAGCAGCTAGTAGCCAGCTGCTCAGCAGTTATGAGTATTTGGTGCTGCAGCAGCGCGTGGCAAGTCTGATACACCAGCAGTTTGCGGCGCTAGGGGTTACAGTCATTGATGATTTGCAGCCCAGTACCATCTATCATGCACTATTGGCTTTGGGCAGCAAGCAATAACTGCATGGCTTTTGGTTTGGCTAGCGTATCACTACGCTTATCGTCTACCCAGCGGCTTACTTGCATAGCGTCTGCCAAACGTGCGCTCAATGCTTGGCACTGTGCGTCTGTCAATTGCCGTGTGAGCGGGGTCAAAAACCAATGAAAATGGGTGAGGCTATGTTTGATGGTAGAGGCGTCATCTCGTTTTAGGGCGTCGATAGCAAGTAGCTGTTGGGCTTGCAAAAATTCAAAAATCACCTGCTCAGCGGTGCTATATTCTGCCTCAAATGTGGCATCTTGCTGCCAACTCGCGATGACTTTGTTATTTTTTTGCTTATTGATAAATGCCAACGGCAAACACCAAAGCCCACCCCAAATCCCATTATCGGGTCGCTGTAACCACAATGTTTTGCCTGTACTATCTACCAGTTTGAGTGCCAAAGAGTACTTACTAGGATTGGGGGATTTTTTGGCTTTGACAGGATAATAGCTTTGTTTGCCCTCACGGTTTGCCACGCAGTCAGCTTGGATAGGGCACAGTAGGCAGGCAGGCTTGGCTTTGGTGCATAGCGTTGCGCCCATGTCCATCATGGCTTGGGCAAAGTGTCCGCTGTCTTTATTTGGGGTCACGCGTGTGGCAAGCTGCCAAAGTTGTTTGGTGGTCGCTGTTTTACTGATATCACCATCAATCCCTGCCCAGCGCGTCAGCACACGTTTGACATTGCCATCACAAATAACCCCGTAGCCGCGTATGCCCATGGCAACAATTGCTCCTGCAGTGGATAGACCCACGCCAGCGATTTGTTCCCAGTCGGCAACCGTCTGTGGAAAATTTCCAGTGGTTTCGATGATTTCGACCAGCTGTTTTGCCCCTTTATGCAGATTTCTTGCTCTAGCATAGTAGCCCAGCCCAGCCCAGTGCTCAGCCACTTGTTCCCACGGCGCATTTGCCAAGTCGTGCACCGTTGGAAAACTTGTCATAAACCTCTCAAAATAAGGTATCACCGTTGCCACCTGCGTTTGCTGTAGCATCACCTCAGAGAGCCACACAGGGTAGGGGTCGGGTAGCTTACGTTTGTGCTGCTGCCACGGCAAATCATGGCGACCGCTATGGTCAAACCAAGCCAATAAACGTGGTGCAAAGCTCTCAAGTTCAGCCTCGGTTTGGGTTGTGTCTAAGGTCAAAATTCACCCGTGTTGTTGGTAAGATGGTAGTTATATAAGACTAGATTGGTAGGTTTCAATGCCCCACAAAAATTCTTGCAATCTTAAAAGCCGCCAAAAAAAAGCAGTATCATGGGCGATACTGCTATTAAAAGGGTGCAGGCAGTTACACAAGATGGTCTTGCATAAAGTCAATCATCTCCTCCCAGCTAGCCTGCGCGGCATCTGCATCATATCCCAAGTCCACGCCATTTTCGGCAGCGCGCTTGTCGGCATCGGGGTTGGTAAAGCCATGTTTTGCCCCTTCATACACATCAACCGTATAATCCACCTCCGCATCATCCAGTTCTTGTTTGAGCGCTTCAATGGCTGCCATGCTCACCATGGTATCCGCTTCACCGTGTGCTACCAGTACTTTGGCGGTGAATTTGCCTTGTTCGGCAGGTTGTATTGGGGTGGGGTTGCCATGAAATGTCGCCACTGCCTTGAGGGGAAAGCCTTCACGCGCCATGTCTAGGGCGATTTTGCCACCAAAGCAAAAGCCAATCGCCCCTAAGCGGTTTTTATCTACCCCTTCAAGGTCGATAAAGTCTTGCATAATCAGCTTACAGCGCGCCATCAAGCTATCTGGGTCAGCGAGCATTTGATTCATCCACTCATTGGCTTGTGCCGCGTCCGTGGTGAGTTTGCCTTCGCCATAAATATCCATGGCAACCGCGGCAAAGCCTGCTTCGGCTAAGCGCTCGGTTACTTTTTGTGGGTGCGCTACCACGCCCCACCATTCAGGAGCAACCAAAATCGCAGGCACAGGGTGCGCTTCACTGGCAGTCTTGGGCAGACATACATAGCTTTTTAATGCAATACCATCTGGCGTGGTAGATTCTAGTTGTAAAATTTGAATAGACATGATGATTCCTTATGACAGTAAGGTCAGGTTAAAAGAAAAATGCACAACACACGCTACTAATAATGGGGTAAATTATAAAGATAACCGTTACTGTATACTAAAATCACCGCGTTTTTCGTTATAATACTGTCAATTTTGGGTTAGCCAACCGCTAGGAATATCATGAGTCAAGTTGTCACCTTACGTCCACAATTTTGGGAGCGATTTTCGCTTGAGCAGTTGACCCAAGCTGAATGGGAAGCCTTGTGCGATGGCTGCGGCGCGTGCTGTCTTATTAAATTTAAAGATGATGACACCGATGAAGTCGAATATACCGATGTTGCCTGTCAGCTACTCGACTGCCAAACCGCCGCTTGCTCAAAATATGCCGCACGGCGTGACTATGTGCCAGATTGTATTAGCCTGAGCCCAGATAACATTGCACAGATGGATTGGCTCCCTGCTAGCTGTGCGTATAAGCGTCTTCATCGGGGTCAGCCATTACCCAACTGGCATTGGCTCAATACCCAAGACCGCGCGTTAACCCAGCGGCTAATGCAAGAAAAAAATATCAGCGTAGCAGGGCGCTGTCAGTCAGAAACAGAAGTAGATGAAATGGCGCAAGAACAGCGCATCATTCATTGGATACGCCAATAGACTGCACAAAATTAAGAAAAATACCATTGCAATCATCATAGGCTTAAGGTAATGTAAAAAAATCTTTAGCCATATGAGGTCATACGCCTGCAATGTCAGACGACAATTCGAGTTCACATCAGTCTCATAAACCATCAGGTAACAGTTGGTCACGCGGTCTCAAACGCTGGCTGTCTACCGCCCCAGAAACCCGTGATGAACTGGTCAAACTGGTGCACGATTCGCGCAAATTTTTGGAGCCAGATACGGTTGATATGTTAGAAGGGGTGCTTGACCTACCCGCCATCCAAGTGCGTGAAATTATGACGCCTGTTAGCCATGTGGCAGGTATTTTTGAAGACCAAAACCTCCATGACATCATGTCGTTATACATGGAAACCGCCCATTCGCGTTATCCTGTTTTTACCGATGAAAACAAAGATATCGTGACGGGTATGCTGCTCGCCAAAGATTTGATCCCATTTTTGGTTGCCAAAGCGCAAGGTCAAGACATTTCGCATTTTCGTCTCAAAAATATTGCCCGTCAGCCCATTTATATCAGTGAAACTGCGCGTTCAGATAGCCTACTTAGACTTTTTCAAAAAAACCAAATTCACATGGCAATCGTGATTGACGAGTTTGGCGTCACTGCAGGCGTGGTGACCATGGAAGATTTGCTTGAGGAAATTGTGGGTGATATTGTTGACGAGCATGACGATATCACCGAGGACAGCGACCTTCACCACATTGTACCCGTTGCCAACCAAGCCGATACTTGGTTGATACAGTCGCTCACGCCAGTCAGTGATTGTAACGAGCAGCTTGGCACCACCTTTGAAAGCGATGCCGTCAACAGTATGGGTGGTTTGGTAATGCAAGAGCTTGGCGATGTCAATGAAGTACTGGGTCAGACGGTTTATATTGGCGATTGTAAGCTCACTGTGTTGTCAGCAGAGGGTCGATTTATCCAAGAAATTGAACTGGTTAAAGGGTATAATCAGCCTGTTGATTAGCTAACCAAAGGCAATAGTAATTCATGCGTCTTACGACCCAGTCCCTAAAAAAACAACTATCAATTCAATCTCATACCGATAGCACCACGACCCCACCACGCTTGCCAAGGCTTATCTTGGCGTGGCTGGCAGGGGCGATGTTTGTATTTGCGCTGGCGCCTTACCATATCTGGGGGATTGCCTTGTTATCGCCCATGGTACTGTATTGGCTGCTATTGCCTAATATGTCCAATTGGCGCGCATTTTGGCTGGGTGAAATGTACGGCATGGGGTTGTGGAGTGTGGGGGCATTTTGGCTGTATACCTCTATTCATACGTATGGCGATACGCCCGCTGCGTTAGCCCTCCTTATGATTGGTGTGGTGGGGCTGGGTATGGGGCTGTTTCATGGAGCGCTTGCCGTTGTTTTTAACCGTTTTGTAGGCAAGCAGCCGCTCAGTTTTGCAGGGTTGTGGGTGATACAAGAGTGGCTAAAAACGTGGATTTTTACAGGCTTTCCTTGGCTTTTTGTTGGTTATGCCTATACCGAACAGGCGTGGCTAACCAGCCTTGCACCGTTATTTGGCGTATTGGCACTGAGTTTTGTGTCGGTATTATTGTCAGCGAGTCTGATTGAAGTCACCCGTAAAAAATACCATTTTTTCATGCTGGCTGCTTTGCTACTAGCGGTTAGTATACTGTTGTGGCTGATCAACCCCACGTGGACAACCGCCAAAGCTACGCCCAAACTTAACGTGTCGCTGGTGCAGGGTAATATTCCACAAGACCTAAAATGGCTGCAAGAGTACCAAATTCAAACGCTAGCGATTTATGCAGGGCTTAGCCAAACAGAATGGGGGCAAGACATCGTGGTGTGGCCAGAATCCTCGATTCCGATGTTTCAGACCGATGCCATGCCCTTTATCAACCAAATTGCTAGTACAGCAAAACAGCATAACAGCGCGTGGCTTACCGGCATCCCTTACGTTGATATGCAGGCATATGATCCAAAAATTGACCAGTATGAGCCTTTTTATAACAGTGTCATTGCCTTGGGTGCAGATGCCAAGGGGCTTTATAAAAAGCAAAACCTAGTCCCTGTTGGCGAATATACCCCGTTTGAGGGCGCACTCAATTGGGCACTACCAAACCTTATGAGTGGTAGCATGAGTTTTCGCCGTGGCGCTGCCCACCAAGCGCCGCTACAAGTCAAAAATCACCCCGTTGGCGTGGCAATCTGCTATGAAGTGGCTTACCCAGATACCACCCGTCACAATGCCAAAGACACAGAATTTTTACTGACCGTGTCAAATGATGCCTGGTTTGGCACTTCAGCAGGCCCGCTTCAGCACCTACAAATGGTGCAAATGCGCTCGATTGAAACGGGGCGCTGGTTTATGCGTGCTACCAATACAGGGGTCACTGCTATTATCAATGACAAAGGCAATATTGTCGCCAAAGCAGCCCCATTTACTAGAACCGTATTACGCGGGCAAATACAAGCGCGGACAGGTAATACACCTTTTATGATATGGGGCAGCTATCCGATTTTATTATTGGCAAGTATGTTGATTGTGATCAGTGGGTTAAGTCGCTATATGGCAAAAAAACCTTAGATCCAGTAAGGTTTTATTAAGAATTCAAAAAATTTAGTATATAATGGCAACAAAGTTACGTATAATAGTGAGTTAACATACTTTAACTATTAAGTAAGTATCCTACAACTTTTGCCCCAATGATTGACAGTGAGGTTTACGATGGCTCATCATGAAGTCGTGGAAAACAACGTAAAAAAAGAATTGAGTTATGCGTTAGTCGGTGTTTTAGCGTTCCTTAGCGTGGTATTACTAATCGGCATTTCGGCGTTCTTGCGCCCTGCTGGCAATCATGTGGATGTTGAAGCGCTCAACGCACAGGTGGCTGCCAAAGCCGCGGCATCGGCTGCTTCAGCCACCGCAGCAACCTCACCTGCTGCAGGCGCCGCTAGTACCGCGACTACGGCCAATGCAGACACCGCAACCGCGCCCAATACCACAGTAGCAAGCCCTGACAACGCTGCCATGGCACCTGCTTCTGCACCTACCGCCACCGCCAAAGCATCTACCATTGCCGATCGCAATGCCTCGACTGCCGAAGCCAAAGCAGAAATCAAAGAAAAAACAGGCGAAACCCCAAACATTGCCGCCCCCGTTGCTTCAGCGGTCAAGTCCCAAGCGCAATCAAAATAACAGTCAATTAACCAAAAAAAAACCACGCCTTAGTTTGCGTGGTTTTTTTGGGATTAGTGAATACTTAATACTTAATCCGCCATTTGATCAGTGGCCTCTTAAGCTTTTTGATAAGTCACAAACTGATAATCAAGCCCCGTTTTTTCATCATGCTGCCATTCGCTTGCCCGTGTTTGCACAAAGTTGGTGCTAATGGCGGGATAAAAAGCGTTGGCGTTTTCAATCACCGTTTGCACATGGGTAATTTCTAAGCGATCAGTAAACAGCATCGCTTGTTCAAACACTTTTTCGCCACCGATGATCCAAAGGGTGTCAAGTCCCTTGCCATGCGCTAACGATGCCGCTTGGGTCAAGGCATCATCTAAATTATGAAAAATAATGACGTTGTCATCATCGATCTGGTAATCAAGATTGGTGGTAATGACCATATTGGTACGGTTGGGTAGCGGTCTTGCACCCATTGACTCAAAGGTCTTACGCCCCATAATCACAATCCCGCCACTGGTTAATGCCTTAAAGTGCTTGAGGTCGGCAGGAATATGCCAAGGTAGTTGGTTATCCTTGCCAATGGCAAAGTTTTGGCTGATGGCGACCACTTGGGCAACTTCGACATTTGAATAGCTCATGAGTGTTTCCTTGGTTTTGGTATTTTTTGAGCAATGCTTAGATCGCTACTTGGGCTTTGATGGTGGGATGGCTTTGGTAATTTTCAATGGTTATATCATTAAAATCAAAGGCAAAAATATCGTCTATGGCGGGATTGAGCCATAAGCTAGGCAGCGGATAAGGCGTGCGGCTTAGCTGTTCATTCACTTGGTCAAGGTGGTTATGATAAATATGGCAATCGCCACCTGTCCAAATAAACTCCCCCACCGCCAAATCAGTGACTTGGGCTATCATGTGGGTAAGTAAGGCGTAGCTGGCAATATTAAATGGTACTCCCAAAAATAAATCCGCCGAACGTTGATACAACTGACAAGATAGCTTGCCATCTGCCACAAAAAACTGAAACATGGTATGACATGGCGGCAGTGCCACCTGATCCGCCTCTTTGGGGTTCCAGCCAGAGACAATCAACCGCCGCGAGTTTGGGTTGGTGTTAATTTCATTAACCAGCCAGCTGATTTGATCAAAACCGTCCGCATTGTAGCTGCC
>CALAPG010000344.1 GCA_937889485.1 uncultured Moraxella sp.
GCTTTGATATGAACTTTTTACACGCCGAATTTAGCCGCATTGGACTACCAAACCTTGAGCAAAAAGTTACGGTGACCGACAGCCTTGCCATTGCCAAGCGACTATATGCAGGGCAGCGCAACACCTTGGATGCGTTGGTAAAACGGCTTAACGTGGGCAAACAAGACCGCACTTTTCACGGTGCTTTACTTGATGCTGAGATTTTGGCAGATGTATATTTGGCAATGACTGGCGGGCAAGTTGCACTCGCTATTGATGATGACATTGGCAATGGCACAGACGGTGGTGCCGAACATTTACAGTTTTCGACCACGGTCAAACGGTTCTTTGCCAATAGCGAAATTGAGCAAGCGCACCAAGCATGGCTGAGCGCTTTTAGGGACAAAAACCCCACATTGGCAGATAATTGGGCAAAAATGTAACAACCTTGCCAATAAAATGAACCTCTGTTTGCGTTTAATGACATAGACAGACAATGTACAACCCCTTACAATAACAGCCATACGCTCACCATAATAGCCATAAGCTAAGCGCCGATTTTTTAATCGGCTACTTTGGCAGCACGGTTAAAGTCATTGATGTTTCATCAGAACAATCACTGGGAATATAACGATTATGAGTACACCAAGCCCTACTGCACAAAAACTGACCGCAACCAATTTTGATTTGCCTTCGCTGCATTTATTACGCCCCGAAATTGAAGTAACGCTGCATGATGCGGAGATACACCTCAGTGAGTTTAATGATGACCACAGCCAAGCGCCTTTGCTATTGGATTCGGTAGAAACCCTTGCGCAAGTCGCCAATGTTTTGTGTCTTATTCAGCTGCAAGAAGGCTATGAGTTGGCGTGCTGTTTGTCAAAATGCTTTCAAAAGCTCTACGATCAAAGAGACCAAGATAACAATGCCATGATGATGGATGTGTCTGAGGGCATTATGACACTAGCGCGCTATATTGAATTTGTACTCCTTAAAGAAACTATTGAGCCTTCACTATTGTTACCCATTGTCAACACGTTGCATGCGTGTCTTGACGAATCAGATATTGGGCTATCCGCGCTTACCAACAGCAAAGATAGTAGTATTGTCATCGCCAACCCCGAGCAAAATTACCAGTCACTCAAATCATTGGGCATCGATCAGCCCAATATCATCAAGGCATACCGTGCGGGATTACATGTGGTGCTAACCGCAGCGAACAACCAACTAACCACCGCGCAACAAGTATCTATAAATGCCATGCAAGCAGCGTGTGAAGCAATTGCCCAGCGCTCAACTAGTCTATTTTGGCAGGCGGCGGATGCCGCGGTCTCAAACGTGGCAGAGTCGTTGCCATTAAGTGATGTGCAAAAACGGGCACTAATTTTTGTTGAACAGCAGTTGCAGGATTATTTGCCTATCAATGACGCACGTTTTGCTGATTTGGTAAAATTTGCCAGTTCAAGAAACAGCGCGCTTGCCCAGCAAGTGCAGCAACAATTCTCCAAAAACGCCCTTGACCATGACCAACTCACCGTCATGAAGCGCTTTTTGTTTGGGCCAGATCGCGAGGTTGCCATCACCCTCAATCAAATTATTCAAGATGAAATCGATCTTATCAAAACTGCCAGCGACACCTATGCGCGCCAAGAAAATCTCAACGCCAGCGAAGAAGAAATTCATAGCATTGTTGAGCGTTTACACGACCTAAGCGGCGTCTTTACCACCCTAGGCTTGGCAGAGGCTGCCGCGGTACTCAAAGCACAAATTCAAAAAGTTGAATCATGGACTGCTCCCACACCGCAAGATTTTGACCAATTACTTGCCAGCCTGATGGTGGCAGAAAACGCCGCCATTCATTTGGCAAAAAGTCACACCCCTGGCGCGGTTAATGTCTCGCTTTATAATAAAAATACCTCATTGCACCAACTAGATACCGCCTATATCACCCTCATTCAAGAAAGCCGTACAGCTGTCGCCACTATTGAAAGCGCGTTTCATGATTATCTTAATGATGCTGATCATGACCTCATGCACCTTACATCAGTACCCGATATTATGCGGACGATTGCAGGGGCTTGTTTATTTTTAAATCTGGCTCAGCAAAGCCAATTATTAAACCGTGGTAGTCAAGTCATGCAACAGTTATTGCAAGATCATACCCAGCAGTTATCTGCCGAGCAGTTGGCAAAAGTGGCAGATATTGTCATGGCAACGGATTATTACTTAGAAAGTCTGGAGGTTAACAAACCTGCAGGCAATCACGCCATGCAAGTAGGTTACAAAAGCCTGCAATGTCTAATGGCAGCCTAGCTAGCTTGTCTATAGACCAAATATGCGCCCAAACGGTGCCCCAATAATATTGCCACTTATACAGTAACAATAAACACGTACACTAACAATAAACGCGGTAAAATAACAATAGCAGAAAAATTACGTTGATGGATGTTGTATCATGGCAGTGTTAACTTACCAAGTTTTAATTTGTAACGATGATAAATTTGCCCTATCAAATGGGCATCTTTATTATCACCAAGCCAATTTGCTACCCAAGACGGCTGTTTTGGTCAGCGAGGCAATTGTCAGCGCTAGCGCGATCTATGCTATTACCAAACTTGAGAGTGAGCGTCTAGGCTGGACATTGCCAACAGCGGTGGTATTTGTTTCTTTTCGTCAAATCATTACTAACTGTAGTCAGCAAACCGCCAACCAACTCACAAAAGCCATGCAGTTATTGCGTTTTCGTGCCGACCACTTATTTTGTAGCCGCTGCGGCACTGCCACGATGCCGCATCCCTTAGACAACGCCACCGTTTGTCCAAACTGCCACTACCATCAATACCCACGTATTCAGCCATGTATTATCACCGCCATCGTCAAACACGTTGAGGGTCGCCCGCATCTGCTACTAGCCCATCATCACCGAGCCAAAGACAGCGGTATGTATGCACTGATTGCGGGGTTTGTTGAAGTGGGCGAAAGTCTTGAAAGCTGTGTGCAGCGCGAAGTGGCAGAAGAAGTGGGCTTAGAAGTGACAAATCTGCGTTATTTTGCAAGCCAACCGTGGGCATATCCTAGCAATCTGATGGTAGGGTTTTTATGCGATTATGCATCGGGTGATATTATTCTTGATGACGCTGAGCTCATTGATGCCAAGTTTTTTGCGATTGATGACTTACAAAAAGCAGACGCACCGCCAACTCCGCCAAAAGGCACCATTGCCCATGCCTTGATAGAACAAGTTAAAGCCATTTATGACGCGGTAAATACCCCATAGCAGCGCCCATTAACCGCCGATTACGCTTTGCAAAAGCAAGTTTTTGCACAAAAAATCGCGCC
>CALAPG010000345.1 GCA_937889485.1 uncultured Moraxella sp.
CGACCCCTTGCACCCCATGCAAGTGCGCTACCAGACTGCGCTACGCCCCGAAAGGACTAACATTATAGCGAATTGGCAGGTTTTTGCAAGGGGTTTTAACCAATTAATTCTTTTAATAGTTGATTGACCTGAGCAGGGTTGGCTTTGCCTCTTGATGCTTTCATCACTTGACCGACCAAACCGTTAAAGGCTTTTTCTTTGCCAGACTTGTATTCTTCGACCATTGCTTGGTTTTTTGATATAACTTCTTCAACAATCGCTTTGATAGCGCCTGTGTCCGTTTCTTGTTTTAAGCCTTTGTCAGCAATGATAGTGTCTACGGCATCGTCACCACTGCCGCCTTCACCTGCAAATAGCGCAGTAAAGGCTTGTTTGGCAAGTTTGCCCGATAGGGTATTATCGGTGATGCGTTCAAGGAGCTTGGCAAATTGACTGGCAGAAATAGGGCTGTGTTCGATGGTTTTTTCATCTTTATTGAGCGCGCCTAGCAAATCGCCCATCATCCAGTTAGCCGCAAGTTTGGCGTTATCTTTGCCCACTTTGGTGACCACGGCTTCAAAGTAATCGGCAAGTGCGCGGCTGGCGGTCAAGATGCGGCTGTCATACTCTGATAAGCCAAGCGCAGTTTGAAAACGTTCACGGCGAGCCACAGGCAGCTCGGGCATGTCAGCTTTTATTTGCGCAAAGACGGCTGCGTCGATATGCACGGGCAATAGGTCGGGGTCTGGGAAGTAGCGGTAATCGTTGGCTTCTTCTTTTTCGCGCATGGCTTTGGTGGTGTTGGTGGCAGGGTCATAAAGGCGAGTGGCTTGTTTGACTTGTCCACCGTCTTCAATTAAGTCAATTTGGCGCTCAATCTCGGCATTGATTGCCATCTCAATAAAGCGAAATGAATTGAGGTTTTTGATTTCGTTACGGGTGCCAAAAGGGGTGTTAGGCTTATGTACTGAGACGTTGCAGTCTGCACGAAATGAGCCTTCTGCCATGATGGCGTCTGATATCCCTAGCCATGTGACAAGCTGATGAATGGCTTTGATATAAGCCACTGCTTCGGCAGCGGAGCGCATGTCAGGTTCAGAGACAATCTCAATGAGCGGCGTGCCTGCACGGTTGAGGTCAACGCCTGTCATTTGCGGCAAAGCATCATGCACGGATTTGCCTGCATCTTCTTCTAGGTGGGCACGGGTAATATAGATACGTTTGGGGTATTCGTTTTTTTCGCCTTCATTGACCACAACATCGATGTAGCCTTTGCCTACAATTGGGTGCGCCATTTGGCTGATTTGGTAGCCTTTGGGCAAATCGGGATAAAAGTAGTTTTTGCGGTCAAAGGCGTTCATCATGCCAATTTCGGCATCGACGCCAAGCCCAAACATGACCGCTTTTTCTACCACTTCTTTATTGAGAACAGGTAGCGCACCAGGCATTGCCAAGTCAACGATATTGGCTTGGGTGTTAGGTTCTTGACCAAACAAGGTAGAGGCAGGGGAGAAAATTTTGGTGTGGGTGTTGAGCTGGCAGTGGATTTCAATACCGATGACCACTTCATAACCATCAACGAGGGGGGCTGTTGCTTGTGTTGTCATAGTGTCAATCCTTACAGATGAGCCAAAGGTGATAATGCTTGATGATAATCGGTCACTTGCTGATAAGCGTCGGCTGTTTGTAGCAAGGTATCTTCTTGCCAGTGGTTAGCAATCAAATGTAAACCTACAGGCAAGTCTTGCTTATCAAAACCAATCGGATGACTCAAAGCGGGCAACCCTGCAAGGTTGACGCCAATGGTATAAATATCCCCCAAATAAATCGCCATTGGGTCAAGTGACGCACCAAGCGGATAAGCGGTGGTTGGCACCGTGGGCGAGGCAATCACATCACAGTTTTCAAAGGCTTTGGCAAAGTCTTGGCTAATCAGGCGGCGCACTTTTTGCGCTTTGACATAATAGGCATCAAAATAGCCAGCGGATAGGGCATAGGTTCCCATCAAAATACGGCGCTGCACTTCCGCCCCAAAGCCTTCAGAGCGCGAGCGCGTATATAAGTCTTCCAAGTTTTTTGGACTATCACAGCGGTAGCCATAACGCACACCGTCATAGCGCGACAGGTTAGAGGACGCTTCAGCAGGCGCAAGTAGATAATAAGTGGCAAGGGTGATTTCTGGCTTGGTAAGATTTACCTCAACCAACGTGGCACCCAAATCTTCATATTGTTGAAGGGCGGCTTCCACACGGGCTTTAACCTCGCTATTTAAGCCCTCGCCAAAATACTCGGTAGGCACCCCAATGCGCAAGCCTGCAAGGGGCTTATCTTGATTGCCACTGGTATGGCGTTTGGCGGTCAAATTAGCGACAAAGTCTGGCACGTCTTTTTTGGCAGAGGTTGAGTCTTTTGGGTCATGACCTGCTAACACGTTAAGTAGATACGCACAGTCCTCTGCCGACTTACCAAAGCTACCTGCTTGGTCAAAACTTGACGCATACGCCACCATACCAAAACGTGACACACGCCCATAGGTAGGCTTGATGCCTGTCAGACCACAAAATGACGCAGGCTGACGAATCGAGCCACCCGTGTCCGAACCTGTTGCCAGTGGGGCAAACCCTGCTGCCACCGCGGCGGCGCTACCGCCCGATGAGCCCCCTGGCACACGGCTTGTATCCCACGGGTTGTGTACTGCCCCAAAATATGAGCTTTCATTGTCTGAGCCCATTGCAAACTCATCCATACTGGTTTTGCCAAGCATCACCAAGCCTGCATTTTGGCAATGCTCAACGATGGTGGCATTGTAAGGCGCCACAAAATTTTCTAGCATCTTAGAGCCACAGGTGGTCTTGACCCCTAGGGTACAAAAAATGTCTTTGTGGGCTAGTGGGATGCCCGTTAACGCGGTGCCTTTGCCGTTTGCTAAGACGGTATCAGCCTGTGCCGCTTGCTGCAGCGCCTGCTCAGGCGTTACAGTAATAAAGGCATTAATGGCGTGATCATGTTGCTGAATGCGCGTTAAAAAATGCTGCGTTAGCTCGGTACTGCTAAAGTCTTTGTGCTTTAGACCTGCTGCCAATTGGGCAACTGACAAAGTGTGTAAGTCAGACATAATATTCACTTAAATTAATCAGATACAATAAAAAAATCGGAAAAAATGCGAAAAAAAGATTATTCAATCACCTGTGGCACTAGATATAGCCCATCTGCCACATTTGGGGCAATCGACTGATTCAATTCACGATTGATATCGCGGCTCACCACATCTTCTCGCAAAGGTTGGGTCATGTCATGCACATTGGTCAGTGGTGCGACGTTGTCGGTATTGACCTCAGCAAGAATATCCATCATTGACAATATTTTACTAAGGTCGTTTGCGTAGTGATCAGCAAGATTGGCATCAATGCCAAGCCTGGCAAGTTTTGCGATATTGAGAATTTCATCAGTAGAGATGGTTTGCGACATTATGACTTTCCTTAAAAAAAGAGAGATACAACAAGTCATTCTTGTATATCAAGAAAAAAATAATTATAGCAATAAGCAAGGACAAAAACCGTGTTTTGTGGCTAATTACCGCCAATCACATAGACAAAACGATCGGGAAAAATTTGGGCAAGCCACGAAAAATAATTTGTCACAAAAAATTCGTTATTCAAGACAGAATATGATTAAATCACTATATTTTGCGATATTTTAGCGCTATAATCTAGCACTATTCTAATTTATCGCAAATTTATCGCATAACGTGCAGCCACGGCATTGCAAGGGTGCGTCTAAGTGTTTTGGCGCATGACAGTTGCTTTAAAATCTTGATAATGCTGATACATTTGTTTGAACAATGAACCGACTTCACCCGTTCCAATTGGTTTGTCATCCAAGCGTACGATGGGCAAAATTTCCTTAGTGGAGGAGGTCATCCACACTTCATCGGCGGCGAATACCTCAGTGGCTAAAATTTCCCGCACTTGATGTGGAATGTGGTGCTGGCGTGCCAATTCTAGTACAACATCATAGGTAATGCCGGTGAGCATGATATGACTAGGAGGCGGCGCCAATAAGATACCGTTCTTCACCATGAAAATGTTACTGGCCGCGCCTTCGGTTAAAAATCCATCACGAAACAGTAAGGTTTCTACTACACCTGCTTCAACGGCTTGTTGAC
>CALAPG010000346.1 GCA_937889485.1 uncultured Moraxella sp.
GTTAGCGGCTTTATTGTTGATTGATAGCAAGTACCAAGGCTTATTCATAGAGTACATGAATGATTTCGTACTCTACCAAGCCGCTAGGGGTTTCGATGCGTGCTTCATCACCTTCTGATTTACCGATGAGACCACGCGCGATGGGCGAGTTGATGGAGATTTTATTGGCTTTAAAATCCGCTTCATCATCACCCACGATTTTGTAGCGTTTTTGCTCTTCGGTGTCTAGGTTTTCAATCACCACGGTCACGCCAAATACCACGCGACCTTCTTGCGGTAGTTTGAGAGGGTCAATGACTTCTGCGCCGCCAAGTTTTGCCTCGATATCACGGATACGTGCTTCACAAAAACCTTGCTGTTCACGCGCAGCATGGTATTCTGCATTTTCTTTTAAGTCGCCATGTTCGCGTGCTTCGGCAATCGCGGCAGTGATACGTGGACGGTCAACGGTTTTGAGCTGTTTAAGCTCTTCTTCTAAAGCGGCGTGACCTTGAGGCGTCATAGGGTAACGTTGCATAGTTTATCCTTGTACTGTATATGACAGTAATTTAGCTACCTAGAGTTAAAACACTACAGTTAGAACAATAGCAGCAAGCACTTTTTAAATACATAAAAAAAACCATGCTAGGCAGTATCACTACCTAGCAAGTTTATAATGGTTATGTTGTAAAAATCATTTTAATACCTGAGGTATTAACTCATAGCATTTTAGCCCATTTTAATAAAATTGCAAACAGTTTAAAGGTTTTTACGTGTGAGGACGGTTGTCGCTCATTATCGGCTATCAGCCTGTTCAGTAAAAACCCCTTAAACACTTGCTTTTGTGACTATTTTGCCAATTTTACCGCGGTATGGATGTCTTGAAGCTTGTAGACGTCAAATGGTAAGCTGACTTTATAAGCCTCTGCCACTGCAGCAGCGGCATTTAAGGTGGTGACATTAAACACTTTGTGCTGCAAGGCTGAGCGGCGAATTGAGAAAGAGTCCTCATGGGCTTGCTTGCCTTCGGTGGTGTTGACGGCAATGGCAATCTCACCGTTTTTGATGGCATCCACGATATGTGGGCGACCTTCGTTAACTTTATTGATACGCTCACAGTCAATACCCGCTGCTTGTAGTACTTTTTGGGTACCTGCAGTGGCGACTAATTTAAAGCCATATTCAGCAAATTGCTTGGCAATTGGGGCAAGGTTGGCTTTGTCACTATCGCGTACGGACAAGAAGACTTTTTTGACTTCCCCTTCAACAGGTAGACCTGGTAATCTATCGTTACTGCCAATAATGGCTTTGTAGTAGGCTTCACCAAAGGTTTTGCCCACGCCCATCACTTCTCCTGTTGATTTCATTTCTGGGCTTAAAATTGGGTCAACGCCTGGGAATTTGGCAAACGGGAAGACCGCTTCTTTGACCGAGAAGAAGGTTGGTATGACTTCTGTGGTAAAGTTTTGTTCTGCCAAGGTTTTGCCTGCCATGCAGCGTGCAGCGACTTGTGCCAGTGATGTGCCGATACATTTTGACACAAAGGGC
This sequence comes from uncultured Moraxella sp., assembly GCA_937889485.1. GTDB lineage: Bacteria > Pseudomonadota > Gammaproteobacteria > Pseudomonadales > Moraxellaceae > Faucicola. The sequence continues at coordinate 1,528 of CALAPG010000346.1, forward strand.
ACGGTGCGAGAGGCGCGTGGGTTGACTTCAAGGATATACACCACGCCGTCTTTAACGGCATACTGTACGTTCATCAAGCCTACCACGCCCAGCTCTTTTGCCATGGCAATGGTTTGTTCACGCATCACGTTACAGATATCTTCACTGAGTGAATACGGCGGAATTGAACACGCTGAGTCGCCTGAGTGCACGCCTGCCTGCTCAATGTGCTGCATGATACCGCCAATCACCACGTGCTGACCGTCTGAGATACAGTCTACATCCACTTCAATGGCATCATCAAGGAAGCGATCAAGGAGTACAGGGGCTTCATTGGAGGCTTGCACTGCTTCACGCAAGTAGCGGCGCAGTTCACTTTCATTGTAAACAATCTCCATGGCACGCCCACCTAGTACATACGACGGACGCACGACCAAGGGATAACCCACTTTTTCAGCTTTGACAATCCCGTCTTCGGTACTGGTGGCTAGGGCATTAGGTGGCTGCGTCAAGCCAAGCTGATGAATCATGTGCTGAAAACGCTCACGGTCTTCGGCGCGGTCAATGGCATCTGGGCTAGTGCCAATGATATGCACACCTGCTGCTTCTAAGGCGCGGGCAAGCTTGAGCGGGGTTTGCCCACCATATTGCACAATCACGCCTTCAGGTTTTTCGATACGTACAATCTCAAGCACATCTTCTAAGGTGATGGGCTCAAAATATAAGCGGTCAGAGGTGTCATAATCAGTTGAGACGGTTTCTGGGTTACAGTTGACCATGATGGTTTCATAGCCGTCTTCGCGCATGGCAAGCGCGGCATGCACGCAGCAGTAATCAAACTCGATACCTTGACCAATACGGTTTGGGCCGCCGCCAATCACCATAATTTTTTTGTTGTTGGTGGGGTTTGCTTCACATTCGTCTTCATAGCTTGAGTACATATACGCGGTGCTGGTGGCAAACTCAGCGGCACAGGTGTCCACACGTTTATATACAGGATAAACTTTTAAATCCCAACGTTTTTTGCGTAGCTCTTTTTGCGAGACGCCTAATAATTTGGCAAGGCGTAAATCTGACAAGCCTTTGCGCTTAAATTGGCGTAAATTCTCGCTGTTTAAGCCGCCAAAGCCTGTTTCTTTGACTTGTTTTTCGGTCTTAATGATGTCTTCAATCTGTACCAAAAACCACGGGTCGATGTTGGTATATTCAAACACGTCTGCCACGCTCATACCAAATCGGAACGCATCGGCAATATAAAAAATTCGTTCGGCAGTGGGGGTTTTGAGTTTGACTTTTAGGATGCCGCGCAGGGTATCATCATCTTGGCTAAGGTCTAGATGCTCATCAAAGCCATTGACACCAATCTCAAGTCCGCGCAGGGCTTTTTGCATCGACTCTTGAAAGTTTCGCCCAATTGCCATCACTTCACCCACGGATTTCATTTGGGTAGATAACGTGCTGTCAGCTTGGGGGAATTTTTCAAAGTTAAAGCGAGGTACTTTGGTCACCACATAGTCAATGGCTGGCTCAAAGCTCGCGGGCGTCAAGCCGCCTGTGATGTCGTTTTTGAGTTCATCAAGGGTATAACCCACCGCCAATTTGGCAGCAATTTTGGCAATCGGAAAGCCTGTGGCTTTAGAGGCTAACGCAGACGAACGGCTCACACGAGGGTTCATCTCGATGACTACCATACGCCCTGTTTTTGGGTCAATACCAAACTGCACGTTTGAGCCGCCTGTTTCTACCCCAATCTCACGCAGCACTGCCACTGAGGCGTTACGCATGATTTGGTATTCTTTGTCGGTCAAAGTTTGGGCGGGGGCTACGGTGATAGAGTCGCCTGTATGGACGCCCATCGGGTCAAAGTTTTCGATACTACAAATAATGATGCAGTTGTCGTTTTTGTCACGCACCACTTCCATCTCGTATTCTTTCCAGCCAATGAGGCTTTCATCAATGAGTAGCTGGTGGGTGGGCGATAGGTCAAAACCGCGCTCACAAATCTCGACAAATTCATCACGGTTGTAGGCGATACCACCACCCGAACCACCCATGGTGAATGATGGACGGATAATACACGGAAAACCCACTTTGGCTTGGATTTCAAAGGCTTGTTCCATGCTATTGGCAACTTCGGCACGGGGACATTCTAGACCGATTTTTTTCATGGCTTTGTCAAACAAGTCACGGTCTTCGGCTTTTTCGATGGCATCTTTGGTTGCGCCAATCAGCTCACAGCCGTATTTGGTAAGTACGCCATGCTTGTCAAGGTCTAACGCACAGTTGAGCGCGGTTTGTCCGCCCATGGTGGGCAAGATGGCATCGGGGCGTTCTTTATCAATGATGCGCTCTACGGTTTGCCATGTGATTGGCTCGATGTAGGTGGCGTCTGCCATGACAGGGTCGGTCATGATGGTGGCTGGGTTTGAGTTGACTAGGATGACGCGATAGCCTTCTTCGCGGAGGGCTTTACAGGCTTGTGCCCCTGAGTAGTCAAATTCACAGGCTTGTCCGATGACGATAGGACCTGCGCCGATGATTAAGATGGATTTGATGTCGGTACGTTTTGGCATGGTGGCTCTCTTTACAGTTTTATTTCTAATTTATTTAACGGCATTTTGAATGATTTGACACGC
>CALAPG010000347.1 GCA_937889485.1 uncultured Moraxella sp.
AACTTACCATGGGTTTTATCAGTTGAAATTGCCATAAATAGCGGTGATGTACATTTTTAACCTTAGGATAGACCGATGAATATTCAATCTTTTTTGGATCAGGACAGTGAAACCTTTACCCATGTACTGATTGACGAGGAAAGCAACCAGTGCGCTATCATTGACCCAGTCCTTGATTTTGACCCAAAGGCTGGTAAAACAAGCCATCATAGCGCCAATCAGGTTATTGATTTTGTAAAGTCACAAAATTTGACATTGACCTACATTATTGAAACCCACGCGCATGCAGACCATTTATCGGGTGCGCCGTATATCAAAGCCAAGCTAGGCGGTGCCATTGTCATTGGTAAAGCTATCCAAACTGTACAAAGAACCTTTAAAACATTATTTAACTTTAAAGACCTCGCCACCGATGCCAGCCAGTTTGATATATTGACCGAGGAGGGTACCAAGCTTTCTCTTGGCAGCCTTACGATCACTGCCATGCACGTCCCAGGACATACGCCTGCCGACATGGCATACCAAGTAACGGATGGTCAGCAATTAGCTGTTTTTGTGGGTGATACTATCTTCGCCCCCGATGTGGGTACCGCGCGTTGTGATTTTCCAAGTGGCAGTAGTGAGGATCTATACGACGCGATTCAGCGCTTGCTAGACTTGCCAGAAGATACTTTGCTATACCTTTGTCATGATTACCCACCCAATGGCGGGCGTGATTATATTGCCAGCACCACCGTGCAGCAGCAAAAACTGCATAATATCCATGTCAAACAAGGCACTACCAAAGCAGCGTTTGTACAAATGCGTAACCAACGTGACAAAACACTTGCAATGCCGCGTTTGATTTTGCCCTCGGTACAAGTTAACATCAATGCAGGTGAGTTGCCAGCACCTGAAGACAACGGTGTTCGCTATCTCAAAATTCCCCTTAACCAGCTATAAGGTATCATGATGAAAAAAAATATCGGTTGTAAAGAACGTGTTGCACGGATAGTAATAGGTGGCGCTATCCTAAAAATGGGCAAAAAACATCAATCAAAATTGGGTTTATTAGGCATGGTGCCCCTATTAACAGGTCTTACAGGGTATTGCCCTGCCTACCAAAAAATGGGCATGGATACCACAAAAAACTGCGGACAATGTAAAAAATCCAAACAAGCCTAAGCTGCCACTTAGCAGTTATTTAGTAAAAAAAGACGTCAAATTAGGCGTCTTTTTTCGTTATACTACTACTAACTTTTGCCAATTGGTGTGCCGCCATGACAACCTCTCATCCAACCACCGTCAAATTTTGTGGGTTTACCCAAATCCAAGATATCCACGCGGCAATACAGCTTGGCGCTGATGCCATAGGTCTGGTGCTATACCCCCAAAGCCCAAGGGCAATCAGTGTAGAAGACGCAATTGCGCTTGCCAAAGCGGTGCCTGCCTTTACCACCCTTGTCGCCTTAGTGGTCAATATGCCCGAGCAAGAATTGGTCTATCTCGCGCATCATCTTCCCTTTGATATCATTCAATTTCATGGCGATGAATCCGCCTTACAATGTCAGCTGATGGCGGACCGCGTTTGCAAGCGCTGGATAAAAGCCATTCGAGTACAGCCAAGCGATACTACAGAAAGCTTGCTTGCTCAGTTGCATGAGTTAGCCAAATTGGGAGCGAGTGGGGCATTACTAGACGCTTATCACCCCGACAAATTTGGCGGTACGGGTGAGCATTTTGATTGGGATAAAATCCCCAAACATTCACCATTGCCGATTATTTTGGCAGGGGGACTCACCGCTGATAATGTTGTAGATGCTATCATGCAAACAGGTGTGTATGGCGTGGATGTGAGTGGCGGGATTGAGTCGGCAAAAGGCAAAAAAGACCCCAAAAAAATGACAGATTTTTTGGCAAAAGTTTGCAAGCTAGCCTAGCTAACTATTAAATGAGCCAAATAAGCATTGCTTTTTATCCAAAAAAGTTTATACTAACGTACTAGTATAATAGAACAAAAATAACCTCTAGCTGATAGGTGAAAACATGAATATCTTAGTCACAGGCGTGACCGCAGGGTTTGGCAAAGCAATTGCCGAACTACTCATTGCCAAAGGTCACACCGTCATCGGTACAGGCAGACGCCAAGCTAAACTAGATGAAATCAAACAACAACATGGCGACAAATTTATCCCATTAGCTTTTGACATCACCGACCTACAAGCCACTAAAGCCGCACTCAAGACTTTATCAAATGATTTACTTACCAACATTGATGTACTGGTCAATAACGCAGGGTTGGCATTGGGTCTTGCCACTGCCGACCAAGCTGATATGAATGACTGGCAACAGATGATTAATACCAACACGCTTGGTTTGGTCAATATCACCCACGCCATTTTGCCGTCAATGGTTGCCAACAACAGTGGCTATATCATCAATATAAGTTCAATCGCAGGCAATTATCCCTACCTTGGCGGCAATGTGTATGGCGCGACCAAGGCGTTTGTCACCCAGTTTAGCCTCAATTTACGCGCAGATTTGGTCGGCAAAAATATCCGTGTGACTAACATCGAGCCAGGCTTGTGTGGTGGTACAGAGTTTAGTAACGTGCGCTTTCATGGTGATGATGCCAAAGCGGCACAGGTGTATGAAAACGTGCAAGCGATCACCCCACAAGATATCGCCAATATGGTGGCATGGCTGATTGAGCAGCCCAAACATGTCAATGTAGA
>CALAPG010000348.1 GCA_937889485.1 uncultured Moraxella sp.
CTGACCGCCTGATAAGCCAGAGGCTTCACGTTGGTTTGCCAGTTTATTGCCTTTGCCTTTTTTGCCGCTATCAGGTTCAATATCTTTGGCATCTGGCTGCTGGCGCGGTACCATGTTTTCAAAAATATATGCCATAGGCACATCAAAATTATACTTGAGCATGGCTTCGCCGCGTGCAAGGGTGTTAATCCATTCTAGTGTCCAAGGGGCGTGGTTTTTGAGCTTGCGGAGGTCTTTTTCGTGTGGCAGCGGATAAGGCAAGTTTTTATAAAAATCCCAAAAACTATAGCCTGTGAGTGAGCGTTTTAGTACATACTCATTTTTGTCACTGGTAGCAATCAAGTTATTGTCTTGTAAAAAACTAATATAAGTGTACCAGTTGGGCATTTCTTGCCGCCCCAACACATCACGTAGACCCGCCTCCGTAACGGCATTGCCTTTTTTATGCTCACGGTACATGACATTGAGCATGTCCATCAGGCTAAACAATGCATGGCGAGGATGGATCTCTTTGGTCTCAAAGATGGTCAAACAATAACTAATTTGTACGCCTAATAAAATCACATTCCATGAAATATAAATCCATAATAAAAACAATGGCAAAATAGCAAAAGCACCATACACCGCTTTATAACTGGTAAAATTATCGACAATCACCCCAAACGTGAGCTTGAGCAGCTCAAAAATGATACCGACCACAATGCCCGCCGCCAACGCATGTTTAAAGCGTACTTGGCAGCGCGGGATAAACCAATACATGCCTACCAAACCCATCATCATAACCGCGATGGAGCCAATTTGTACCCACACTGCCCAATCAATGCTATACCCTGCAATTTTATGATTTAAAAAGCTCAAGCTTTGTACCGTGCTAGACACGATAAACGCCACACCCAAAATCAAGGGTACTAATGTGATAACCGCCCAATAACGCACCAGATTAAACCAACTGGTTTCTTTTTTTTCCACGCGCCAAATTTGGTTAAATGCGGTTTCAATGGTAATTAACGTACTAATGGTGGTAAAAAATAAAATTCCGATACCAATTAAAGTGAGGTTTGAAGAGTTGCTGGCAAATTGGTTGAGATATTTGGTTACTTGCAGACTGGTACTAGGCAAAATATTGCTAAAAATCAAGTTTTGGATTTGCTCGCGCGCTTCTGCTAGCTGCGGGATAGACGACAGAATCACCACCAGTAATGTCAAAATGGGTACGATAGACAACAAGGTTGTGTAGGTCAATGATGCGGATTTTTGGGTGCAATTATCATCCAAAAAGTTTTTGATCAAGTACATCAAAAATTGTACCCATTTATATTTAAAGATCGGTAATTTTTTTAATTTTGCAATCAGTTCATTCATGATGGTTCTTTAATATTGATAAAAGACAAGTAATTTCAAAAGGCGACAGCCAAATTAGTGGCAAAAAGCACGGTGTTTGCTTGCCAGTATGGTATCATATTCAAAAATTAAGTTTATTGAATTACCGTTAATTATGATGGAATTTTGCAAACACATAACGGTCTGTAACAACGTGTGACTGTTGTGGCGGTTTGCAATGACTTTCTGCTAACTTTTAAGGAATACTTATGTCACAGCCGTATATTTTGGTACTGTATTATAGCCAGCACGGCTCAACCAAAGACTTGGCATATCAGATTGCCCAAGGGATTGAAGACAGTGCGCTGGGGCTTACTGCCCGTATTCGTACTGTACCCAAAGTGAGCGCAGATACCGAGAAAGTCGCGCCCACTATCCCTGAAGATGGTGATTTGTACGCCACCATGGATGATTTAAAGCACTGCGTCGGCTTGGCACTGGGCAGTCCCACCCATTTTGGTAATATGGCAGCATCCATGAAGTACTTTTGGGACAACACCGTCACCCTGTGGCTGGCAGGGGACTTGCAAAACAAACCTGCATGCGTGTTTACCAGTACAGGCAGTATGCATGGCGGACAAGAAACCACACTCACCAGTATGATGACGCCGCTACTACATCATGGCATGATTGTGCTGGGTATTGCCTATAGCGAACCTGCACTAAACTCTACCCATCAAGGCGGTACGCCATACGGTGCTAGTCATGTTAGCGGTGCAAAACACCAAAATGAGATAACCATTGACGAAAAAACACTGGCAATTGCCCAAGGCAAACGCCTAGCGGTCGTTGCCAAAGCATTAATGGCAATGTAATCATGGCAAAAAAAATCAAAGATACAACCCCAAAACCCGTGTATCCGATTCATCAGCGCCTAAAATGGATATGGTGGGCGTGGCTTATGTTTCGGTTATTAGCGATTGCGGTATTTACCAGTCTATTGTTACCCGCCAAGCCCAATATGATGGGTGGTATAGTTTGGCAGGGGTTGTGGCTAGTACCTGCACTGTTAGCCACCCCTTATATTGTCAAAGGTAAAAGCCCCTACGCCCTGCTGCTACTAAGTATGGTCACTTTTGTGTACTTGGGGGGTAGCGGCATGGTTGCCCTTAAGTATGGGTTTAGTCATATTTGGGGCATGATGGGTGTGTGGCTCGTTGATTTTGTGCTTTTAGCGTTGATTAATTATTGGTTATTTATCTTGCTAAAACGGCTACCAAAAATGAATGGTTAAATTGTGTGATAAAGTAGGGGCGTATTGAATACGCCCTTTTTTATAAATAAAATTTTATAATGAAAAACGCTAATCGTTAAGCCAACACGTCATTCAACCATTGACCGATAATTTTTATCTGTGGCATACACACTTGATGCGCCATTGGATAGGTATAGTAGCTTGGCTGATAACCTTTTGATTCGAGCCATATTTTGGCTTGTTGTCCTAATTGTACAGGCACGACAGGGTCTTGGGATCCGTGGTGGATGGCAATATTTAGGGTTTGGTTGGCGGCATGTGGCTGCAAACTGTCTTTGGTAGCAATATACGTTGATAATGCTAAAAGCCCTGCTAAGGGTTTGTCATAAGTTAACGCCGTTTGATACGCCACCGCACCGCCTTGGGAAAACCCTGCAATCACAATACGCTCAGGCGGCACACCGCGCGCGATTTCATAGGCGATTAAATCACGGATGGACTGAGCAGACTGCTCAATCTGTACTGTATCGATTTTGCGCTCAAGCGACATCTCAAGAATATCATACCATGCTGGCATGACGTAGCCTTGGTTGATGGTCACAGGGATAGCAGGGGCATGGGGGAAGACAAAACGTACCCCATGTGAGCCATCAAGTCCCAAATCTGGCACAATCGGCTCAAAGTCGTGACCATTTGCCCCCAGTCCATGTAGCCAAATGACTGCGCTATCAATGGGTAAATGATTGGGGTTATGAATCACTTCAACGGTTTTTAAGCGTGGCATTTTATTTCCTTGTGATATTGCTAATTTGAATAGGCTTTAAATTAGCAATTTTCGTTAATATCTTTTGATGAATCTCGTCTTGTACATTAGTGAGATATTGTCTATAGAAAGTTTCTAATTGAAAATTTGTCGCAAATATTTGGTCTAATTGCTTTTTTCTATCAGAAATATCTTCACCTTTAAATTTTTGAGTAATATTACTCATTTCCTTTACTTTGAGTTGGTTAAATAATAATTTCTGAATTTTTGCTACTAAGTCAGATAATAAGTGTCCAGATATAAAGCGACAAGCATTTTTTTCATTAATATCATGTTGATAAAGGTATATTTTTGCATTGTCAAAATCTTTGTCAGATAGATTAAAGTTAGTATCAATAGCATCAGAAATTGTATCAAAAACAGCAAAATCAAATGTTAAATCCTCTAAAATCATTGGTTTATCAAGTAGATGATAATTTTGATGAAAAGATTTTAGGTCTGTTGTATGTGCTTTCACATTATTATGGACTAAGGCACAAAGCCCAAGAAATACTAAGTCAGAGAGTTTTTCAAAAATTTTATCCATATTGATTTGATGTTTAACTGTATGAAAAACATCATCAAAGAATTTGCTCAAGCTACGTGTTTCTATCAACACGCTTTCTTTGCTATAAGCAAACGTATGTAAAATAAAAGGATTTTCTA
>CALAPG010000349.1 GCA_937889485.1 uncultured Moraxella sp.
CCTACATAGTCATGGCTTTCCCCAATAAATACATTATCTTGGTATGGCACAAGGGTCAGCGTTTCAAGTAATTGGGTGACCAAGGCGTGATTGATGGCAGCCGCCGCGCTGTTGTTATGTTGTTTTTCGTGGTTATCTACATGATGGGCAGTTTGCATAATGGCTCTTTATCAATAGACAAAATATAATAAATAGACAAATCTAATAATCGTAACGTTTCTCATTATACAAGAATTTTTAAATGATAAGGTTTAGAAATTGCGCAATCTATGGCATGATAAGACATTTTTTTACAATCCAATTTATCCGTGACAAGACGCGCAATTTTAGACCCCTTACCCATTAATTAGGCTGATTATGAAAAATAAAGGCAACGCTATCACCGCAGCACCGCTTCTTAAAAATCTATACCGACAGGTTTCTGGTGGCTTATTGGGCTTGGCGGTAAAATCCAAATTAATTGGAGAAATTCCGCAGGTAGATTCACCCACGAGTCGCCGCGATTTTTCCTCTAGCAATGACCAGCCACGCGAGGATGCGCCCACCAAATTGGACAACCATTTAACTTTTTATGTGCTAAAAGAATACTCGCGTAGCAACAGCGTGCTGATTGATTTAGAAACCAAACAACACCAGCTGCCACCCGCCCTTGCCAATGTGATTGACCGTGACCATGGCATTGATGAAAATACGGCAATGATTTTTTTACATCACCATAAAACCGAGCAGCCGCCCAACCACCCAACCATATTTTCGCCGCGGCTCTTAAAATTGATTGATGCCGTAGAAAAACACCCAAACCTTACTATCCAAGTGGTACCTGTTACTATCTTGTGGGGACGCGCCCCCGAAAAAGAAGACTCGTTATTTAATCTACTGACCGCCGATGAGTGGCAAGTACCCAGTATTACCAAGCAGTTATTTAATATTGGGGTTAAAGGACGGGACACCTATGTACAGTTTCATGCACCCAAAAATTTACGCGCTATCATTCAAGAAGAACTTAGCAAAGATGACTTCACAAAAGACGCCGTGACGCAGCACCCCCTCAGCCGTACCGAGGCGATTGCCGAACAAGTGCAAAAACGCCTAGAGGGATACCTTGACAAACAACAAACCGCCATTTTGGGGCCTGACCTCTCAGACCGCCGCAACGTGGTGGATAAAATTTTATATACCCCTGCCATTCAGCATGCGGTCAATGTGGATAGTAAAGAAAACCACCGTGAGCTCAGCGAGAGCCGTAAAATCGCCCGTGGTTACCTCAATGAGATAGCCAGTGATTATTCTTATGCCACGGTACGCTTTTTTGACAGATTTTTGACGTGGCTATGGACGCAGCTGTATGATGGGGTTGAAGTGGCGCATTTTGAGCGCGTGCGTGAGCTTGCCTCCGACCACGAGATTATTTATGTGCCTTGTCACCGCAGTCACATGGATTATTTACTGCTTTCATACGTGATCTACAAGCGCGGCTTACGTGTGCCGTACGTTGCCGCGGGTGACAACCTCAATATTCCTGTACTCGGTCAACTGCTACGAAATGGCGGGGCATTTTTTATGCGCCGCAGCTTTAAAGGCAATCCACTGTATGCCGCGGTATTTCGTGAATACGTCCACAGTATGCTGATGCGTAATACGCCCATTGAATACTTTATTGAAGGGGGGCGCTCACGTTCAGGTCGCCTGCTACCGCCCAAAAAAGGGATGCTTGCCATGACCGTACAGAGTCACTTGCGCCAATCTGGCAAACCCATTGTGTTTATCCCAACCTACATTGGCTATGAGCGCATCATGGAAGGCGGCACTTACGTGGGCGAGCTCAAAGGCAAACCCAAAGAATCAGAATCTCTGGTAGGGCTACTAAAAGCCAGCCGTAAAATTGAGCGCATCTTTGGCAACGTCCACGTTAGCTTTGGCAAACCGCTGCACCTAGCCGATTTTATGGAAAAATTTGATGTCGCGCCCAATGCACTGCCCAAAGACCGTGCCGACAGCGATATGCCAGATAATGTCACCCAAATGATTGATAATCTTAGTATCAAAATCATGCAGCGCATCAACCGCTCAGCGGTGATCAACCCTGTCACCCTACTATCATTGGTGCTATTAGACACACCCCATGGCGCACTTGATGAACAAAGCTGTATTGAGCAATTGGCACTGTATCAGCGTATTGCCGAAAAAATCCCCTACGATGAAGATGTTTCGGTCACCCAAGAAAGCCCAAAATCCATCATCAATTATGGCATCAAACTCAAGCTCATTGAGCGCACGCCGCATGTATTAGGGGACTTAATCCGTATCGCGGATGGGCAAGCGGCGCTGCTGAGTTATTTTCGCAACAACATTCTTCATGTCTATATTTTGTCATCGCTATGCGCCTCACTCATTCAGCGCAACGGCACCATGAGCCTAAACACCATTGAGCGGGTGGTGGGTATCATGTATCCGTTTTTACAAGCAGAGTTATTTTTAAAATACCCAGCGCGCACCCTGAGCCACACTTTGCTTGAACACTTACATATCTTGGTAGAAGAAAATATCATCATTGATAAAGGCGTCAATGCAGAAGGTCAGCGCGTGTTTACCACCCCAGAGCCCAAGACGCGAAGCTATCAACAACTCACCGTACTTGCCAACTCAGTAGAACAAAGCCTTGAGCGCTACTTTATGGTGCTTGCGCTACTGAGCCAACAAGGCTCTGGCAAACTAACCAAAGAACAAGTCATTGATTTGGGGCATTTATTGGGGCAGCGCTTATCGGTGCTCTATGAAGATGATATGCCAGATTTCTTTGACCGCGCCCTATTTAGCAGCTTTATTGATGCGTTGGAGCGCTTAGACTATATCCGTGTTGCCTCAAATAATTTAATTGAGTTTGACGCGCGAATTGACACCATGGCAAAAAGTGCGCGTTTTATTTTGGACTTGGATGTGATGCACATTTTGCAGCAAATTTCTCAGTTAACCGATGAAGAGATTAAGCGCACCTTGACAGAACTACAAAACAAAAAACAGCGCAAATTTAGCCGTAAAAAAGCCTGACTTGCTAAGGCTGATACATGGCGCTCAAACCCACCTTAACGCCATTAACATCATTAACGCCAAAAAAAAGCCGTGTTACTCAACACGGCTTTTTGGCAAATAGCTGTAACATTAGCGCCCTTAATGCCAATACTGGCTAATGCTCGCGGCGCTGCTCGACAATCAGCGAGTCAATGCGGCTATTTTGCAGTTGACGCTGCGCCTCTGCTGCCATCTGCGGTGTACTCATCGGACGTGAGATTACTTGATATACGGTTTGTTCATTGGATAGGCGTTTTTTGACAATTTGTGCATCTACCCCCGCCATCAACACCTCAGCGCGGCGCTTATCGGCATCTTCAGCGTTATTAAAGCTGTTAATCTGCAAAATATAGGTGCGCGTTGCGGTCTCATTGGTGATGACGATGCCATCTGCCGCCTGTTTGTCGGCGCTTGGGTTATCGGTGCTTTGGTTGTCCTCGCCTGCCGCGATGGCGCGCGGTGCGGTGCCGTTGTCATCTGATAGCAGTGGGTTATCCACCACGCTCACGTTGTTTTTTTGGCTGGCGGACTGACTATCTACCTGAGTTAGCACGACATCGGGCTGGGCAGAGAGCGGCTGACTGGCAATGGCTTGGTCTGGTACACCGCTTACTTGCTGCTCTTTTAACAAATCATAAAATTCGTAGTTGGTGGGCTTGGCACGCTCTTGTACTTTTGGCTGTACCATCGGCGCCTCATCCGTACTACTGGTTTTACCTTGGTTAAAAGGGTTCCATAAATAAACAAACAGACCAATTCCCACCGTCAGTATCATACCTACCAACATGGCGGCAAAAAACGACAGACTACTACTCGCTTTACGCGGTGTCGCTCCTTTGGGTTTTGCCATGGCTCTCTCCTACTACATGGGTGGCTATCATTAGGTAGCCTCATCATATCACATACTGGTTGGTGCGGTTAATCCTAATAAAATCAAGCCGTTTTGGATCACTTGGCGCACAGATTTTGACAATCTAAGCCGTGCTTGCATCAGGTCAAGCTCTGTTTGGCTCACGGGCTCACCGTCTTTTGGTAAGATACGGTTGACATCGTACCAGCCATGAAACAACGCTGCCAATTCTTTTAGATAGTTGGTAAGAAGGTGCGGCTCATAGTTGAGTGCCGCGCGGCGCAGCACCTCAGGATAAGAAGCAAGCAGGCTTAATAAGTCAGTTTCGGCAGGTTTGGTAAGTAAGTGCTGGTGAATTTTACCCGCTTGGTCATCCACTTTGATACCACGTTCTTCTGTGCGCTCAAGCACACGGCAAATGCGGGCATGCGCGTATTGGATATAATAGACGGCGTTTTCTTTTTTGGTGGATTTTGCCAGTTCAAGGTCAAAGTCAATGTGCTGTTCTGGCTTACGCGCCACATAATAAAAACGCGCGGCGTCATTGCCCACTTCCTCTCGCAGCTCACGCAAGGTTACAAACTGCCCAGAACGCGAGGACATTTGTACTTGTTCTTCGCCACGCCACAAGGTCACAAATTGCACCAAAATCACATCCATGCGCGTTTCATCATAGCCCATCGCCGTTAACGCCGATTTAACCCGTTTGATATAACCATGGTGGTCTGAGCCCCACACGTCAATGATGCGATCAAAGCCGCGGTCAAGCTTGTCTTTATGATAAGCAATGTCTGAGGCAAAATAGGTAAATTGTCCATTGGCACGGCGTACCACGCGGTCTTTTTCATCGCCAAATGCGGTGGATTTAAACCAAAGGTTGCCGTCTTTTTGGTACAAATAGCCGCGGGCATCTAATAGCGCTAAAGCAGGCTCGATGGCATCTTGAATGCTTTTTTCACTAAACCATTGGTCAAAGCGTACATTAAAGTCGGCTAAGTCGTCTTGGATGTCCGCTAAGATACTATCAAGCGCAGCTTGGTGAAAAATCATGTAGTTATCGTTGCCCGCAGGTGTGGTAAGCTGCGTTTTGGCATTGTTAATAAGCCCGTCAATGTGGGCTTCTTTGTCGCCCGATACCAGCACCTTTTCACCTTGCGCGTTGATGTTATACACTGCATCGGCAGGAACGCCTACTATCATGTGTTGCCACTGGGTTTTTAGGCACTCACCGTGCTGTTTTTTGATGGCTTTGGCGATGTCTTTGACATAGTCGCCTTGGTAGGCATTGCTTGGGAATACAACAGGCTCGCCGCATAGCTCAAGGTAACGCAAGTAAGTACTGGTTGCCAAAATATCCATCTGACGCCCTGCATCATTGACATAATATTCACGCCCAACTTGGTAGCCTAGCGCCTCTAGTAGGTTGGCAACACTCATACCAAAAGCGGCGCCGCGTCCGTGTCCCACGTGTAGGCTTGAAGTGGGATTGGCAGAAACAAATTCAACTTGGATCTTTTGACCTGCAAATTCTTCTGAAGTCCCAAAATCGCCGCGCTGACTCATGATGGTGTCTAAAATAGCAAACCGCGCGTTGTCATCTAAAAAGAAATTAATAAACCCAGGCCCTGCGATGTCTACCTTACTAATCATATCAGAGGCGGGCAGTAATGCCACAATTTGTTGAGCTAGCTCACGCGGGTTTTTTTTGGCAATCTTGGCAGCTACCATGGCAAGATTGCTGGCAAAATCCCCGTGGCTTTGGTCTTTTGTGCGGCTAATCGTGCTGTTATCCACCCAATCTGCGGGTAATATTTGCTGCGCTTTTAACGCATCAACCACGAGTGCTAAGGCTTGTTGGATAATGGGCTGTTGTTCTGACATGGAAACTCTCTTTCATTGGCTTACTGGGTTTGGTGGATCGCCCTTGGTAATGGGTCAATCCATTCACCCACATAGGGGGCTGATGTCTAGATGACATCCTGCTTTATTTTGGCGTTAAATATAACAATTTTTCATATTTTTTTCATCATAATAATCATCAAGAAAAGATACACGGGTTTACAAGCAAGGGGGATTTTTGGCGTATAATAGCAGCGTAAACGGGTGATAATGTCAACTTTAGCGGATGGAATAATAAAATGTTTGTTTTGGTTTCGAGTGAATTGATTACAAAACTGGGTATGAATGTGCTGTTACCTGTGTTTATCGCGTTTTTATTTTTTATCATGTGGGATATTTCAAAGAAAAATAATGCAGGTAAGCAAGGCACATTTTGGATCTTTTTGGCGCTGGGTGGCGGTTTTTTTGGTTTTTTAATCAAGGTACTGCTTGAATGGTATTTTGAACGCACCTTATAATTGCGTTAACGCAGGATTCGCGTCTGCCTAATCCTGCGCCTTTCTTGCGCCTTTAGAGATAGCAGGCTGACTCATGGTTTTTTGGCGATCATTACCGCCCGTGTGGGGCGCTGATAGCCTTCGATGGTTTTAGTATCATCATTGGGGTCAAGAAAGTCTGCAAGCGATTGATACGTCATCCACGAGGTTTGACGCTGCTCTTGTGTGCTAGTAATATCAATATCCACACAGCGCACATCCACAAAGCCCACTTTTTCTAGCCATAAACTGAGCGCCGCCACGGACGGCAGGCAATAGACGTTATTCATTTGCGCGTAGCGGTTTTTGGGTACTAGCACGGTGGTTTCATCACCCGTTATCACCAACGTTTCTAATACCAACTCGCCGCCTGTGACAAGCTGCGCTTTGAGCTGCTCGAGGTGCTCAAACGGTGACGCTCGATGGTAGAGTACCCCCATACAAAACACGGTATGAAACAGCTGCCCTTGCTGGCTACTAGCAGGCAATGCCTCAAGCCCCACAGGGATAAAATTAACCGCTAGCCTGCCAAATTCATTGCGATCAGCCTCACCCACAAAGTGGCGTATCGCCATAAATTGGTGATAAAACAAACATGAGGGGTCAATCACTATCACTGTGCTTGCGCCCGCCCCTGCCATACGCCAACCGTGATAACCTGAACCGCCGCCCACATCCAAAACGCGTCTGCCACTTAGCGGGCTGATATGCGGCAATACCCGCTCCCATTTCCAGTCGCTGCGCCATTCGGTATCAATGTGAATTTGCTGATCACCGTGACCGATTAAAAAGCCGCCTTTTCGCCATGGCATCAGTTTTTTGAGGAGGGCATTTGTCTGTTTGTAAGCGTCAGTTGTCCAATCAACGTCCACAGTAATGCAAGCGGCATTGAGGTCTGTACTAATGCGTTGGGCGGTTGTTTGCTTGCCGACCATGGGTAAGTGCTCGATGACCGATTGGTAATAGGGCGCATGGGCATAGCGTTTTTTGTCTTTGATGGTGGCAAGCCACTCAGGCAGATTAGCCAGCCAATCATTGGCAATGGGGTGATTTTGCGCTAGCTGCAATAAGGTAAGGTAAAGTTCTGTTTCTGCGGTTTGAAGGGTGTTGTTCATGGGAGTCACTTAAACGCAATAATAGAGGCAAAATTTAAAAACTGAAACCACGTGAGATGGCGCTCAAAACCTACTTTGGCAAGGCGCTCATGGTGATAATCTAACGTATCGGTAACTAGCACATTTTCTAAGGCATTGCGTTTGCCGCTGATTTCCATCTCACTGTAGCCATTGGCGCGTTTAAAATCGTAATAACGTTCGACACGCCACGCATCATCTGCCTCATCTAGCAAATGGGTTTTTTCAGTTAATAATAAAATACCACCTGCTGCCAATGCTTCATAGCAGTTTTTGAGCAGCGTTTCTCGGTGTTCGGGCGGTAAAAACTGCAAGGTTAGGTTAAGCACAATCATATCACAGGGCTGTAGCGCCACCTCGCATACATCGGCGGTAATAATCTCAATGTCATGCTCAGGGTAATGCGCATCGAGCAACATACGCGCTTTTTGGCACATGGGCAAAGAGATATCAATGGCTTTGATTTGTAAGTCTTTGGGAGCAAACTCGCCCGCCAGCGCAAAACTCACCGCCCCAAGCGAGCAGCCAAGGTCATATACGCGGCTCACCTTATTGCCATCATCACCCACTTGACGAAAACTGCAGTGGCGTTTGGCAAAAATGGGCAGCATCGCCAAAATCTGCCCATAACCAGGCACACTGCGACGTATCATATCAGGAAAACACGCCACCACTTGCTCATCAAAACTAAAACGGGCATTGGCATCGAGCGGCGTGGTAAAAAGGGTATCGTGCGGAATCATGTTACATTGCCTAACTTGAACAGTAAAAAAACTTTGCTATTCTACCATGTTACTTGACCCAATATTTTGACAAACCTACATTTGACAAACCTACAAAGGAAAAACAATGCAAACCATTATGTTAGGCGGTGGCTGTTTTTGGTGCACCGAATCGGTTTTTAGCCATGTCAAAGGCGTGCAAGAAGTGACCTCAGGCTATATGGGCGGCGAAGCAGTTACTGCCAATTACCAAGCGGTTTGCCGTGGTGATACAGGGCATATAGAAGTGATTAAAGTGGTGTTTGATGACACGGTGATCCCGCTTGAGGTGGTGCTTGGCATATTTTTTGCCACCCATGACCCAACCACCCAAGACCGTCAGGGCAATGATGTGGGCAGACAATACGCCTCCGTGATATTTTATAGCGATGAGGCGCTGCAAAAACCCACCATAGACCGTGTTATTGCCGAGCTTCGCGACCAGCAAGGTATGAACCTTGTTACCGAAGTGCACCCTGCACAGGTGTTTTATGCCGCTGAAGCGTACCACCAAAATTTTTATGCCAATAACCCTACCCAAAGCTACTGCAACTTTGTTATTCCGCCAAAACTTGCCAAGCTCAAGCACTATTTTGGTGGGTTTGTGGTTGACCGTGGCTAATGCTAATGGTAGCAGGTCGCTTTAAAGGGAGTTGACCTTGCTTGCTTGTTTAAAAATGTAACTTTGAATGCCGCTTGAGCAGTTTGTGCTTTCTATTTTTTGCCTTTTTTTATACCCTTGATTTATCCATTTATTTATCCCCTGTTCTTTTATCCACTGTACTAGCATTTTGCTTATCTCATCAAAGGTTTATTATGCGTTTATTACCTATTTCACTGGCGCTAGCAGCTTTTAGCCTTGTTAGCCAAGCCAATGCCGCCCCCACCCCGCCCAACCTTAGTAGCACACAATTTCAGCAATGCTTGGATGGGCTAAAAAATTCTAGTAACTTTAAGAATATCAGCAGTGCCACGTTTGAACAATACCGCCCAACCCAGCCAGACCCAAGTGTGATTGTGGCTCTCAACTATCAACCAGAGTTTCAAAAACCCGTTTGGGATTATTTGTCGGGCTTGGTGGATGAGGAGCGGGTAGCAGACGGCATCGCCGCCAAAAATCAACACCAAACCACTTTGACACGCATTGAACAGCGCTATGGTGTCAAAGCCGAAGACGTACTAGGCGTGTGGGGCGTGGAGTCTAATTTTGGCAAACAGTTGGGCAAAAAAGACTTGATCCAATCGCTTGCCACTTTGTCATGCTTTGACCGTCGCCAAAGCTATTTTCGCACCGAATATGCCAATGCCTTGCGTATTTTACAAAATGGCGATATTCGCCGTGAAGATATGACGGGCTCGTGGGCAGGCGCGTTTGGGCAAACCCAGTTTATGCCATCCACCTTTTTGCGTCTGGCTCAAGACTTTGATGGCGATGGGCGTAAGGACTTGGTCAATAGTCAGGCAGACGCGTTAGCTTCTACCGCCAACTTTTTGGCAAAAGCGGGTTATCGCAGCGGGCAACCATGGGGGTTTGAGGTCAAATTGCCACAAGGTTATTGGGGCAATAGCGACCGTAAAACCAAAAAACCCATTAGCTATTGGCGCAACCAAGGCGTAACCCTGACCAATGGTCAGCCATTGCCCTCAAGTCTTGATAGCGCGGGGCTATTGTTACCTGCGGGCATTAAGGGTCCTGCATTTTTGGTGGGTAAAAACTTTGATGCGTTTTATAGCTATAATGCCTCAGAAAATTATGCCCTAGCCATTGCCCAGTTGTCAGATATGATTAGCCAAAATCGTACCCGCAATGTGGGTTTTGTGACGCCTTGGCCTACGGATGATGCGGGTATTAGCCGCCGTCAAACCCGTGAGATTCAGCAAGCATTGTTGCAGCGCGGTTATGATATTGGTGAGGCAGATGGCATGATTGGAGAAAAATCTCGCCAAGCGATCCAAGATTTTCAGCGCCAGCAGGGGGCGACTCCTGATGGGCGGGCAGGTATGAAACTGTATCAAATGTTGGTGGGTAATGCGACTGCAGCTTATCCCGCTATCACACCTTCTCCAGCCACCGTAGCAATGCCTAGCCGCTTTGATGGTCAACCTAGGGAGGGTCAAATTAGAGATGGACAAACTGGGCAAGGCACCAAAGTCGTCACCGATAGCCAAGGGCGTACCACGTACTACCGCCAAGATAATGGACAAGGGATTATTGTATCGCCTTTACCGCGCGCGCAATAGGGTTTTTTAAAAAGTCTTGGTCAAAAAGATGCAAGTAGAAAGCCGCCTGGATGATGACTAAAGCGTCAAAATAAGGGCGGCTTTTTGCGGATGTTGGTCGTTACTGTTTGGTTAAGGCGTCAGACAATGGGCGGTGGCGTGGGCTCTTCGCCATCCGCCATTTGGATGGGTTTTACCTCACCGTGGGCATTGCTACCCCAATCATCTGCTTCGTTTTCATCCCATTTTTTGAAATTATCGCGCGGGTTGATGCCGCGGCGTTTCATGTCTTCGACTTGTTCTTCTAGGGTACGAAATTGCTGGGCGTCGTGCATGGTGTCTTCTAGGTGAGTTAGTTCATGCTCTAGAGCGTCCGCTTGTGGGGTAATGTGAGAGGTGGGCATGCTGTGCTCCTATTGCTTATTGTTATTCATTTTTGATTCAACGCGTGTTTATACAACGTGTTTTTATACGACCAGTTGATCATATCACAAGTGTTTGTTTCACTGTTTAGTGCGACTGTATCTTGTTGTGCTAGGGCGTCACGTTGATGCGCCACAGTTCTCTTAGGCTTTTTTCTTCTTTGGCAGAAACTAGCCACTGGCGTTCGATAAGCTGATTTTTGAGCCACTGATAGTCAACCGCGCTCAGCTGACAGCGCGACACGGCGTGAACTTTGGCAGAAACTTTGCTTGCTTCTATGAGTGCGGATTCTTTTAAAGAATCATTGAGTTGGCGTAGCATCATGTCATTGGTAAATGGCTGCGGTAACGCTTGCAATAATCCAATAATTTCACCCCACGTAAAGGTGTGCGCCGCCATGATGTCTCTAAGGTTACCACCTTCATACGCATGGGCAGAATAGTTGACCAATACTAGATCGGAAGAGCA
>CALAPG010000350.1 GCA_937889485.1 uncultured Moraxella sp.
TGCGTGTTATCGTACCATTGAGAAGCCCTTTATGTACCGACCCCACCGTAACCGTTCGTGAGTTTCATGCGCTATGACAGTAGCATAGCGCAATGAATTGACTTCATGCTATGATAATCATCTAAAAATTGATTATTAGCGGTTATTTGTATGTTATCTGCCACTCGCAACCTTTCAAAAAAAATCCTTGCCCTCAAAACCGAGCTTCAAGAAGATATCCAAGCCGTGTTTGACCGTGACCCTGCTGCACGTAATACGTTTGAGGTACTGCTCACCTACCCTGGGGTACATGCGTTGCTGATGCATCGCGTGGCACATCGTATGTGGCAACATGATAAAAAAAGCTTGGCGCGTTTTGTATCCTTTGGCAACCGTTTTTTGACAGGCATTGAAATCCATCCTGCTGCCAAAATCGGGCGACGTTTTTTTATTGACCACGGCATGGGCGTGGTCATTGGTGAAACCGCGGAGATTGGCAACGATGTGACTTTATACCATGGCGTCACGCTTGGCGGTGTGTCTTTAAATGAAGGCAAACGCCATCCAACCCTTGAAGACGGGGTGGTAGTAGGTGCTGGCGCAAAGGTTCTAGGCGGTTTTACGGTGGGTAAATATGCCAAAATTGGCTCAAATGCCGTGGTGGTCAAAGAAGTGCCCGCAGGCGCTACCATGGTGGGAAGTGCCGCGCGCCTGATTCATGATAAAACCAAAGCACAGCAAATGGGGCTAGACAGTTTAGCGGATAATGGGGTTGCACCACCACAAGAAGCGCTTGGCAGCGACGAGATACGCGCCGGCTCACCACAAAAACCTGTTCAAGATCAAGATGATTGTAACAAGCATCACCTAGAACAAGCGGGTGTTTTTCATCAATATGGTATTGACCCTAACAGCCAAGACCCCGTGGCAATGACTTTTATCAAAATGCTAGCGCATATTCGACAATCTGAGGCACGGCTAGATGAACTACAAAATGCCATGTGCAAGCTTGACCCAACATTTTGTAAAAAACGTTACGAAAAGCTCAAGGTTAATGATTTAGATGCCGTTGATCCTCAGTTTTTTACACACCCATCCCAATCAATCAATGGCGGTTGATGGCGGCGATAATGCCATCCACTTAAAATATCTGTGGGTTATTGGTGGGCTGAATACGGTATTGGTTGGGGCGAGTGATACTCTGCAAGCGCTGTATTAGCTGGTTTTCCCAAGTAGTTTCGGCGCCGCTTAGCGCAACGTCTGGTTGTACGCCAATACCGTCAATTTTTTCGCCTTTGCTAGAATAATAATGTGCCACCGTAAGTTTGATGGCTTCATCATTGTCTAATGGCACAATGCTTTGAATAGAGCCCTTACCGTAGCTGGTTTCGCCATAGATTTTGGCGCGTTGGTTGTTTTGCAGGCTGCTTGCTAGCACTTCCGCTGCCGAGGCTGAGTAACGATTTTGCAGTACTACCAAAGGGATTTCGGCAAATTGGGCGTTGCCGTGTGTGGTCATGACCTCTTGCAAACCTTGGCGATTTTTGATTTCAACTACTTCTTTATTTGTCATAAATAAGCTTGCGATATCATTGGCGGCAGACAACACCCCACCAGGGTTGTTGCGAAGGTCTAGTACAATCATGGTGAAGGGTTGGTCAAGTTTTGCCAATGCCAACAAAAATTGCTGCTGGGTGTTGTTTTGAAAAACAGGGATTTGTACCACGGCGATACCATCGATTATGTTGGCGTTAATCGCTTGCTGCTGTACTAAGGTGCGCTGCACGCTTAGCATGTGTTTGCGCCGTCCTTTATCTGAAATCACTAGCCTAACCTGTGTGCCTGCAATACCCGTGAGAAGCTGTTCCACGTCTTGCTGGGTTCTGTCTTCTTCAAGTTTATTGTCATTAATTTGGTGCAAATAATTGCCACGCTGCACCCCTGCTTTTGCCGCGGGCGAGTTGGCGAGCACTTCATCAAATACCCAAGCTTGTACATCTGGGTGATAACTCACCGACACGCCAATACTGCCAATATCCCCTTCGGTAAATAGCCGCAAATTTTCAAAAGACTGCGCGTCTAAGTATTCTGAATACGGGTCAAGGGCAGCTAATGTGCCTGCCATGGCATTGGCAAATAATGTTTCATCATCCACATTACTGACATATTCTTGACGGATGGTATCAATCATTTTGACAAATTTTTCGATGGTCAGCGGCGATACCGCACCGAGTGGAACTTGTTGGATGTCTGTATTTGCCACGCTCAGCGGTTGGTCGCCTGCGTTGGCAATGGCGGTGGGTACGGTGGGGCTATTTGGGGGGACTGCCGTGTCAATATCTACCTCACCACCATCATCGCCTTCTATGTCAGATGCGCCTGCCTGAACGGTACCGTTGGCAGCAGTCATCTTGTTGGTATGGGTATTAGCGCTGGCTGGTTTGTTAGCGATAGCTTCGGTGATTTCAAGTTTGACTACCCGTTGCTCAGCGGTGGGTTTTTTTTGAGCATGTGAGGCTGCCCGCGGCTGCAAGCTGCTACTAGCAACCGTGACCCCATGGCTGGTAGGTGATGGGGGTTTTGCCCCTGTGGCCGTGCTGACACCCCATAAGCCCAGCACCAGTGCCTGTGTCAATACCGTTTGGCACATTGCCTGTGTGTTTCGCTGTTTTGCCATACACCTACTTCCCATACGTTGTGAATTAGTTAGAGATAATTAGGCTATTACCTGTCATTTCTTGGGGTTGTGGCAGGTTCATGAGTGCCAATAGCGTGGGCGCCACGTCCGAGAGTTTACCACCGTCTCGAATACTTATGTTGTCAGTCTGCTCGCTCACATAAATGAGTGGTACCAATTCTGTGGTATGTTGGGTATGCACTTGCCCGCTATCGTAATCTTGCATTTGTTCTACATTGCCGTGGTCTGCGGTGATAAGTAAATGCCCGTGATTTGCTAGCACACAATCAGCAATGGTTTTGACACAGTTATCAAGGGTTTCAACCGCTTTTACTGCTGCCGCAAATACCCCTGTATGCCCAACCATGTCCCCATTAGCGTAGTTGACGATGAGTACGTCAAACTCTCCCGAATCAATGGCACAGGTCAATTGCTGCGTAACTTCATATGCACTCATTTCTGGCTGTAAATCATAGGTTGCCACGGCAGGTGAGCTGACCAAAATCCGTTTTTCGCCTTGGTATTCCGCCTCTCGCCCACCACTAAAGAAAAACGTAACATGGGCATATTTTTCGGTCTCTGCAATACGAAGCTGGGTTTTACCTTGGTTTTGTAGATATTCACCCAAGGTATTGGTCAAGGACGTGGGTAAAAATGCGGTGCTGGTCACCGCGCTTGCCGCTAGGACATCGGAGTATTTGGTGAGCATGACAAATTTTGACAATGCAGGGGTTTTAGCACGGCTAAACCCATCAAAATCTGGCAATGCCAAGGCTTGGCTGATTTCACGCGCCCGATCGGCTCGAAAATTCATAAAAATCACGCTGTCATGGTCATTGATAGCCCCAAAATTGGCAGGCTGATTGGGGTAGCTAATCCAAGTGGGTTTGACAAACTCATCAGACTCATCCGCGCCATAGGCGGCTTCAATGCCTTCGCTTGCGCTATTGACCACCCGCACTGCTTTGGCCTGGGTCAATAAGTCATACGCTTGTTGCACCCGATCCCAGCGATTATCACGATCCATCGCGTAGTAGCGCCCTACGAGGCTGACCAAATAGACCTTGCCAAGGTATTTTTCATTTAGCCCATCTATGGCACTTGTGAATTGCGCCAAGTAATGGTCAGCACTTTTGGGCGGGGTATCACGTCCATCCAAAAACGCATGGACAAATACGGCTTTTGCCCCTTGTTGCAACGCCAGCTCACACATTGCTACGAGGTGATCTTGGTGAGAATGCACACCGCCATCAGATAATAGCCCCATGATATGCACGTTTGCCTGTTTGTCATTGGCAAGTTTGACCGCCTCTACAAGAGCAGGGTTGCTAAAAAACTGTTTTTCACGGATTTCTTTATGAATACGTGTAGAGTCTTGGTACAGAACACGCCCCGCGCCCAAGTTCATATGCCCCACTTCTGAATTACCAAATTGCCCTGCAGGTAGCCCCACATCTTCACCCGAACCTGAGATAAGCCCATGCGGGTAGTGCTGATACAGCGCATCTAAATTTGGGGTATTCGCTGCTGCAATCGCATTGTCACGGCTATCTTCTCGGTGCCCAAAGCCATCTAGAATCATCAAGACGTGGGGGATTTTTTTGGTGGTTGAAGACAAAGCAGGGGCATTTGGGGTGGCAGTCGTAGCGGAAGTGGACACTGGGTTCATGATGGCCTCAAAATAAACGCGTAAAAATTTTTTCCATTATAGCATAGCTCATTGGTGCTCAAAAATGCAGATTTGCCACAATTGTGTTATTTTCGCGGCATTACCGCCCACGGCTGACGGCTGTCAACACTGAGCATGGGACAACACACAGGGTCACAAAACACGGGGCAGCATTTTTGCATTGGGCTTTTGGATCTGTTACAATAGGTTCATCTGGGGTACTCGCCAGTTTATGGTATTACCTGAGCTGATAATTTTTATTAGGGTATGCGTTCTTTTCACTTGTTGTGCAGGCCTGCATCTAGTTTGACTAGCATGACTCAGGAAGCCTTAAGAGTGGCTGCCATACCCACCCTGAACGCGTCAGTTCATGGGTTCACATAGACAGCGGTACTCTGGAGCCTCACATCAAAAAACCACTAACCTATTATGGATCAGTGGTTTTTTTCTATAAGCCATCTAAATTTAGATCAAGGTTTATATCAAAATCAGCTCAAAAAAATCAATTTTGCCAATAAAATAATGGTCAATACCCACACGGCAATGCTGATTTCTTTATGACGTCCACTAACAAGTTTTGCGATAGTATAGGTAATAAAACCCAGTGCAATACCGTCTGCAATGGAAAACGTGAGTGGCGTTAGTAGTAGTACCACGGCAACGGGTGATGCTTCCGTTAAGTCATCCCAGTCAATCTCACGCAAGGTAAATAGCATCAGTACGGCGACATAAAAAATCGCGCCAGCGGTAGCATATGCAGGAATCATACCCGCCAATGGGGCAAAAAAGAGCGCCAACAAAAATAACGCGCCAACCACAATGGCAGTCAAACCCGTACGACCACCAGCCGCTACCCCAGC
>CALAPG010000351.1 GCA_937889485.1 uncultured Moraxella sp.
CCAAAAATCCAACTAAAATGCGGCGGCGAGATCCCATAGCCTTCCATAATCAGCTCAGGCGCGGCGCTAATATACACAAACATAGACCCCATAAGCAGCCCTGCCCCCACCGCGGGATAATTAAAGCGCTCATCTTTGAGTAACGCCCAATATTGACTCAATACCTCAGTTAACGGGCGGTTATTGCGCGTGTCCTCGGTTAAAGTTTCTGTTAAATACAGTTTGGTTAACACCATTGTCAACACACCAAACCCTGCCAAAAACCAAAATATGACGCGCCAACTTGCCATTTTTAGCACCAGTGAGCCCAAACTAGGTGCAAGAATCGGGGCAATTCCCATGACAAGTACCATCAGCGAAAACGCCTTTGCCATCTGTTTGGGATGCAAGCGGTCACGAATCATCGCGCGTGTTACCACCGAACCCACACAGGCGCCCAGTGCCTGCATGGTTCTGGCAACCAATAATAGGTACTCATTTTGAGTCGTGGCACATAATACTGAGGCAATCACATATAGCATCATGCCCACATACAGCGGTTTAATACGACCAATGCGGTCAGAAATTGGGCCATAAAACAACTGCCCCACCACTAGCCCCACAAAATAAGTGGGCACAGAATTAGACATCAACGCAGTGGATATACCAAACTCTTTTGCCATACTTGGCAGGGCAGGCAAATACATATCAATGGACAATGGACCTACCGCCATAATGAGACCCAAAATCATGATCCACCCTATCGGGTAATCTGCTGATGGGGTAGATGGAGGTACATTGGGTGGACTAACCAGCGGTGACGCAGCGGGTGTGGGTAATGTTTTTTTCATAATTGACTTCCTCCCCTAGCAAAAGCAAAGGGAATGCTTCTAAAAGACGATAAAAAAAGGCAGCTTATCACAAGCTACCTAATTATAGTGGTATAAGTGTCGTTAAAATATTGCTATGATTATTGTAAAAAAGTCCCCAAGCGCTGCCCCATCGTCACAGGTACGCCATTGTACAGCCCTTGACCCCACGCCATACCTGCCGATTTTGGCAACACCACAATCGCAGTCGAGCCCAAATAAAACCGTCCAAGCTCATCGCCTTTTTTTAAGGCAATTTGATGGGTTTGGCGCACCATCGTATCGCTTCGCTTAATTTTGCCAGTTGCCACAGTCTCAATGCCTGCCACAATCATCGCGCCAACCAGCACCACACAGGCTTTACCAAACTCGGTGTCAAATACACACACACAGCGCTCATTACGGGCAAATAAATCGGGGATGTTTTCAGCCGTCTCGTTATTAACAGAAAACAACTGACCTGGTACATAGATGGTCTCAACCAACGTGCCATCAAATGGCATGTGCACGCGGTGATAATTGGTGGGTGCCAAATACACTGTGACAAAACTGCCGTCTTGCATGGCTTTGCCCAACGCATGATCTGCCAATAGCTGCCCAATTTCATAAGATTTGCCTTTGGCTTGCAAGACTTGGTCTTTATCAATTTGCCCCAGTTGCGATATCATACCATCAGCAGGGCATACCAGCGCATCAGGGTCATTGTCAATCTGGCGTACGCCATCTTTTAGCTCTCGGGTAAAAAAGTCATTAAAGCTGTCATATTGGGAAAAACTACCACGCGCATACTCATCAAGCTTGATACCATACACAGAAGCAAAGGTGCGAATAAAGGTTTTTTTGACCATCGGGTGACGGCTTTGGGCAAGACGACCTGCAATTTCACTGATTTTTTGCTGAGGCACGATAGATTGTAACGTGGTAAATAAAGTCATGAGCTGCTCGGGCATTGGAATTTTGGACAGTGGCTATTATAATCAAAATCCCCATGAGATTAAAGAAGCTTCCCCTTTCTCTACTATTTACCTTTTTGATTGAGTGTCAGATAACCATGAAAGCCGTGATACAACGTGTTCAACATGCCAAAGTTGAGGTAGCAAATACCCCCATTGGCGCAATCCAGCAAGGTCTATTGGTGTATTTAGGACTAGGGCATGACGATACCTTAGCCACTGGGCAAAAAATGATTGATAAAATCCTAAGCTACCGCGTGTTTGAGAATAGCCAAGGTAAACTGGATAAAAACGTGCAAGAAGTAAGTGGTGGCTTGCTACTGGTTTCCCAGTTTACTTTATTAGCCAATACCCAATCTGGCAGACGCCCCGATTTTAAGCCTGCTATGGCGCCCGACGTTGCTGCCAAATTATTTGAGCAAATTGTTGACTATGCCCGCAATCAATACCCGTATCTAGCCACGGGCAAATTTGGCGCGGATATGCAGGTTACCAGCTGTAATGACGGCCCGATTAACTTTATTTTTGATTTATAAGCGCTTTTTGATGCCTAGCGCAAATAAAAGTATAAAAACGCCGCCCTTGTCATTATTCTGTCATATTGTATCGTTGTAATAGCAGCAGTGTCATAATGCTGTCATAAACCAACCCTCTTTAGCGCAATGATTATGAATGGCTTGTACAAATTGCTTGAGCCTTGGTTTATGGTATTTGATTGGATTGATATTGTTTGAGCCCGCTATGAAAAATGAAACTATTTTGGTTGTTGAAGACGAGCCTGCTATCCGTGAAATGATTGTCACCACGCTTGAGATGGCAGGGTTTGATTGTCTGCAAGCTGCCGAAGTCTCTCAAGCGCATCACTTGGTGGTTGATCATCGCCCCAATTTGATTTTACTTGATTGGATGCTGCCCAATGGACTTTCGGGCATTGACCTATGCCGCAGGCTCAAAAAAGATGAAATGCTGTCAGAAACCCCCATCATCATGCTGACCGCCAAAGGGGAAGAAGACAACAAAGTACAAGGGCTTGATGCAGGCGCGGATGACTACATTACCAAACCATTTTCCACCCGTGAATTGGTGTCGCGTATCAAGGCGGTGCTACGGCGCAGTAGCGCGCTATCGGGCGAAAAACCCATTGACGTGGGCGGCTTGAGCTTAGACCCCGCCAGCCAGCGAGTCAGCGCGCATGGTAAAGCGGTTGACATTGGTCCCACTGAGTACCGACTATTGGCATTTTTTATGAGTCATCCAGAACGGGCATATACCCGTACCCAACTGCTTGACCAAGTGTGGGGTGGTAATGTGTATGTGGAAGATCGCACCATTGATGTGCACATCCGCCGCCTGCGTAAGGTGCTAGAGCCGTTTGGCTTTGCTGATTATATCCAAACGGTACGCGGTACGGGATACCGTTTTTCCAATAAAATTGATTGAGCGGTAGCCACCCGCATATTTGGCAAAATACTTTGCTACCACTCACCAACTTCGCTATAGTAAGTATGCTTAATGGATACTAGAAACATCACTATGTGGTCAAATATTTTACCTGTGTTAGCAGTCAGTGTCTTGGGTCTGTTAATTGGGGGTATTGTGGGATATTGGGGCTGGGGACTTGCCATTGGGTTGGTTTTATATCAGCTATATTTTTTGTGGTCAATGCGCCGTTTTAAAATTTGGTTAGCGCGCGCGCCTCACCAGCCACCGCCGCATTTTGAAACCAACCTTAGTCTCATCGCCACCCGTATTTATCAGGTTAATCGTCAAGAAAACCTTGCTCACCAAAAGACAATTTCACTGGTACAAAAAGTACGCGATTCGCTCAGTGCGTTACAAGATTCTATTGTTTTGGTGGACAAAAATGACTGCATCGAGTGGTGGAATGCCTCTGCCGAACGTTTATTTCAGTTTAAGGCACCCGACCAAGGGCGCCATATTTTAACTATTTTAAGAAACCCTGCTTTTCATCGCTATTATCACCATATTGAAGAGTTTTTGGACGGGGTGCGCATCCCTAGCCCATTAAACCCTGAACGCTATGTACAATGTGAAATGACTAAGTTTGGGCAAGAAAAACTGCTGCTGATTTATGATGTCACCCGTTTTCAGCACTTAGAACAAATGCGAAAAGACT